>USOJ01000092.1 GCA_900556195.1 uncultured Eubacteriales bacterium | reverse complement strand
ATTGGTACATGCAATTATACAGGCGCATAGTAACAGTGACAAATTAGATGTAGCAGTGGATACTGAGACATCTGGTTTGAATGTGTACAAGCTAGCAAAAAATAATCCGGATAAGGATCATGTTGTTGCAATACCTATCTCCTGGGTAGATGATGCAGGTTTTGTAATTTTTACTGATATGGAGCATTTTGCTAATGTCAATAATGATTACGTTTCTGCTAGATTAGGTGAGCTCTTCTCTAAATTTAGTGGACAAAGAACAATTGAAGTTTGGGAACCTGATGAACACGAATACGCAGATAATAGTATAAATAAAATGGTTTTAATTTTGTAGAAATGCAAATTATAATAAAATTAATTTTGAAGGGAGAATAAAATAATGAATGACGAAAACATAACAAACAATTCTGAGGAAGAATTATCAGACAACATAATAACTTTAACAGATGAAGAAGGAAAGGAATCTAACTTCGAACTTTTAGATTTAGTTGAATTAGATAATGAAGAATATGTTGTTTTATTACCAGTGGATGATGAAGAAAGCGAAGAGCCAGGAGAAGTGGTAATTCTAAAAGTTGAAGACTCAGACGATGACAGTGATGAAGAAACAGAATCATATGTTAGCGTTGAAGATGAAGAAACATTAACAAAAGTATTTGAGATATTTAAAGATAAATTCAAAAATGAATTTGATTTTGTAGACTAATAATTATTATAAAATGGCTATTGAGGCAAATTCAATAGCCATTTCTATTCTATATTGACGAAATCTTTTTAATATATTTTTTTAGTAGGAGGAAAAACAAATGCAAAAATTTAGCACTTGGATGGTATTAGCTTTAGATGTAATGTTTTGGATATTAAGGATAATTGCAACTTATACAAACTCTATGGGAATAGAGTTTATGATAAAACCAATGGATATGAATATGGAGATAGCAATGATTTTTGTAGCCTTAATATGTTTTGTATTCATTGCAAAGAGAAAATTTTTAGGTTCTATTGTATATATGATCGGATATTTAGGATATTTTGGCGTATATTTGTTTAAAAATTTGCAGGCAATGCAAGCTGGAAACGGAATGGTTGATGATTATATTAATGTATTATTTTCGTTAGTAGGAGTTGCATTACCACTGTTTACTTTTTTTGATTTATTACTAGATAAAAATAGACAGTCACACCCAAAAGACAGTAAAACAGATTGGTTTTACAATAACAAAAAATATGATATGGAAAAAGATGAAAGATCAGATAAAAATAATTACAGAACATTGTAATATAAAGAATTTTATGAAAAGCTAATTATAAGTAGTAGAAGGAGAATAATACAATCAATATGCTTTGATTGATTATATGTTGAATAGATGATTAATACTAAGTTAACAAGAAAAGCAATGATAATAGCTTATGAAGCACATAAAAACCAAGTCGACAAATCTGGAGTTCCATATATATATCACCCAATTCATGTAGCAGAACAAATGGATACAGAAAATGAATGTATAATTGCGTTACTCCATGATGTTGTTGAAGATACAAATGTAACGTTTAAGCAACTAGAAGAGGTATTTTCAAAAGAAATAATAGATATTCTAAAATTAGAATATTACCGACGGCGGATACGCGCCGACGGCGAGGAGAAATTTATGGAAAAGCAATTTAATCTATCGAAAGTATTCGATCACGCTTCTAAAATCAACGAAGCGTATCACACTCTGTTAAAGCCGTTGTGCAAGGAAACCGGTTTGCCGCCGCTCGCGCTGGATATTCTGTTGTTTCTGGCAAATAATCCGGATAACGCCACGGCGAACGATATGTGCCGGATGCGCGGGGTAAAATCGGGCATAGTATCGGTACATATCGACCGACTCGTGCGCGACGGATTGATAACGCGTACCGTCGTACCGGAAGACAGACGCAAAACCAGGCTTATTCCTGCCGAAAAAGCCGGCGAACTGATAGAAAAAGGCAGAAAAATTCAACGGGAGTTTTCCGCCGAGTTGAGAAACGGTATTTCGGAAGAAGATTCGCTCGTATGGCAAAGGGTTATGAAGACGATTGACGGAAACGTATCCCGTATTATCGATAAAAAAGGAAAATAAAAAAATGTTAAAATTACTTAAAAACATGCGGGTTAAAGAAGTCGTAATGGCTGCCGTTTGTCTGCTTCTCGTCGTAGGGCAGGTCTATTTCGACCTGCTTTTGCCCGACTATATGACGAGGCTTACGACTTTAATCAAGACTTCGGGCGCAACCGACGAGATTTGGAAAGTCGGGCTTAAAATGCTCGGTTGTACCCTTGTCAGCGCGGTTTTCGCCGTAATTTGCGGGTATCTCGCCGCAAGGACGGCTTCCGGGTTCAGTTTCGTCGTGAGAGAGAAACTCTTTCGGCGCGTAACCGATTTTTCAAAGACCGAAATGAACGATTTTTCGGTGCCGAGCCTTATAACGAGAACCACCAACGACATAACGCAGATACAGATGATAGTAGCCATGGGGCTGCAAATGCTGATAAAAGCGCCGATTATGGCGGTGTGGGCGGTTATTAAAATTCTCGGCAAAAGTTGGGAATTATCAGCCGTTACTGCGGCTTTCGTCGTCGTTATCTGCGTAACGGTATTTATCGTTATGGCGATATGTATTCCGAGATTCCGTAAAGTGCAGAAAGCGACGGATAAAATCAATCTCGCCGCAAGGGAAAATCTTACGGGTATAAACGTCGTGCACGCCTTCAACGCCGAAGATTATCAGAACGAAAAATTCGATAAGCCGAGCAAAGAAATGTTCGGTTTGCAGATGAAAAATCAAAAGGCGTTTGCGCTGGTAAACCCGACGATGACGCTCGGGATGAACGGGCTTACGCTCGTAATTTATTGGCTCGGCGCCGCGCTCGTGAACAATATCCCCGCCGCGAACGTTTCGGGCAGAATAGCGTTTTTCAGCGAAGTGCTTGCTTTTTTGACCTACGCGACGTATATCGTAATGTCGTTTATGATGCTCGTTATGATATTCATGATGTTGCCGCAGGCGCAGGTTTCCGCCGAACGTATCAACGAAGTTTTGTCAACGGAGCCGTCGATTAAGGGCGGCAGCGTCGACAAGTCCGCAGAAGAAGGAACAGTAGAATTTAGAAACGTAAGTTTCCGCTATAAAGGCTCGCCCGAAGACGAATTGTCGGACGTAAATTTCAGGGTGGAAAAGGGCAAAACGCTTGCGATAATCGGCGCGACGGGGTCGGGCAAAACGACGCTAGTAAACCTTATTCCGCGTACCTACGACGCAACGCAAGGCGAAGTTCTGGTTGACGGAGTGAACGTAAAAGAGTATACCGAAAAGGCTTTGCTCGACAAAATCGGCTTCGTAACGCAAAAGGCGACGCTTTTTTCGGGTACGGTAAAAGATAACGTCTTTTTCGGCGAGAGCGGGGCGGAATATAACGACGCTGATCTGAACGAATCGCTCGAAGTCTCGCAAGCCGACGAATTCGTGGATAAGTTGCCCGAAAAATCCGGATATAAAATAGCGCAACTCGGTCGTAACGTGTCGGGCGGACAAAAGCAAAGATTGTCTATTGCACGCGCGCTCGCAAGAAAGCCCGAAATTCTCGTTTTCGACGATTCGTTTTCCGCGCTCGATTACCGCACCGACGCGCAACTCAGAAAAGAACTCAACGAAAAGTACGAAGGCGTTACTAAAATTATCGTGGCGCAAAGGGTCGGTACGATACGGCACGCCGACGAAATACTCGTACTCGAACGCGGCGAAATCGTCGGCAGAGGAACGCACGACGAACTTATGAAAAATTGCGAAATTTACCGCGAGATAGCGGCGTCGCAATTAGGTTCGCAAGAGGAGGAGAAACGCGTATGAAACGTAATGAAACCAATCGTATACGATCGCTTAAAAAGAGCGCGGATTATCTTAAAAAGAGCGTAATATGGGTCGTCGTGGCGTTGATTCTTGCGGCGGCAAGCGCGATTATAACCATTATAGGCCCCGATAAAGTAGGCGAAATCGCCAACGTCATTTCGGACGGACTTCTGGGCGAAATCGACCTTGCGGCGATAACGAAAATCGGCGCAACGCTCGTGTGCCTGTATTGTTTAAGCGCGGCGTTCTCGTTTTTGCAGAACTATATAATGGCGGTCGTAACGCTTAAAATGTCTTACAGGCTAAGGGGCGAACTTTCCGAAAAGATAAATACGGTGCCGCTTAAATACTTCAATACCACTTCGCAGGGGGATATTTTAAGCCGTATCACCAACGACGTTTCGACTCTGCAACAGGGGCTTACGAACAGCCTGCCGACGATAATCGGCGCGACGGCGCAATTTGTCGGTTGCCTTATTATGATGTTTATAACCGAATGGCGGCTCGCCCTTATTTCTCTCGCCGTTACGTTTATCGGTATGATAATAACGGTGCTTATAATGAAGCGTTCGCAAAAATACTTTGCGGACAGACAACGCTGTCTGGGCGCGCTCAACGGATACATCGAAGAATCGTATTCGGGGCATGAAACGATTAAACTTTCCGAAGCGGAACGTCAGGTCAATAAAGCCTTCGATAAGTTGAATATCGACGTATATAACGCCAACTGGAAGTCGCAGTTTCTGTCGGGAATAATGCAGCCGCTGATGAGCGTGATAAGTAACGTGGCGTACGTCGCAGTATGCGTGGTCGGCTCGATTTTAGCCGTAAACGGAAAGATAAATTTCGGCGGAATAGTGTCGTTTATACTCTACGTAAGACTGTTCACTTCGCCGCTTACGCAGATAGCGCAGGGGCTTACCAATCTGCAGACCGCTTCCGCCTCGGCGGGCAGAATATTCGACTTTTTAGAGAGCGAAGACATGCCCGACGAAAGCGATAAGATGGCTGAACTTACGTGCGTTAAGGGTAACGTGGAATTCAAAGACGTTCGCTTCGCCTATCCCGATACTCCCGATAAAATAATCATAAAGGACTTTTCTGCGAGCGTGAAGTCGGGACAGAAAGTGGCGATTGTCGGACCTACGGGCGCGGGCAAGACGACTATGGTCAACCTGCTTATGCGGTTTTTCGACATAAACGGCGGGGATATTACGATAGACGGCGTTTCGATAAACGATATGAAACGCGAAGACGACCATAATCTGTTTTCTATGGTTTTGCAGGATACGTGGCTTTTCGAAGGCACTTTGCGCGAAAATCTCGTATATAATATGAGCGGCGTTACGGACGAAGACCTCGAACGCGTGTGCAGGGCGTGCGGGCTGGATAAATTCGTCCGCTCGTTGCCGGGCGGCTTTAATACGGAACTTTCCGAAAGTTCGTCGATTTCGGCGGGGCAGAAACAACTTATAACGATAGCGCGCGCGATGCTTCAAAATTCGCCGATGCTTATTCTCGACGAAGCGACTTCGTCGGTCGATACCCGTACAGAACTCGTAATTCAAAGGGCGATGGACGAACTCACCAAAGGCAGAACGAGTTTCGTAATAGCGCACAGATTATCGACGATTAAAAACGCCGACCTGATACTCGTAATGAACGAGGGCGACGTAATAGAAAAAGGCACTCACGACGAACTTATGCAAAAAGGCGGTTTTTATTCGACTCTTTATAACAGTCAATTCGCCGTCGTATAAGATACAAAAGGGTTGATTAAATAGGGGCGGAAAATTTTTCCGTCCGCCTTATTTTTGCCGTAAAACCGCGTGGCGGTGAAAATTTTTCGTAAAAACGCAATCGTCGAATATTTT
>USOJ01000091.1 GCA_900556195.1 uncultured Eubacteriales bacterium | reverse complement strand
TCTGAAAGAGGCGACGTCGGCGGCGTTATAATCCGTTCTGCCCTGCTGCATATAACCCAGAGGTATAAAATTTTCGAAGCCTAAATTTCTGCCCTGTTCGTTTCTTACTTTTATGAGTTCGTCCCAGATTTCTTCGAAGCGTTTTTCGTGGCTCGCGAAAAATTCTTCGTACTTTCTCCACGCCGCTTTTCTTACTTCTCTGTCTTCGTCTTCGAAGTACTTCATAACGCCGTAAAGATTACGTTTTTCGCCGTCGAAATCGATTTCGGCGGAAGCGATGATCTTCTCGTATTCGTTACAGAGTTTCGCTTCTTTCTGTTGAAGCGGAATATTTTTTTCGGAAAAAGACTTACGTTCGAGTTCTATCATCGAAAGAAGTTGCTTTCCGAATTCTTTTTCGAAATCGGCTTTGAATTTGCCGTCGTACAAGGCGTTTGAAAACGCGACGGTATAGGGCGAAAGTTCGGGGAACGCTTCCGACAAAAATTCGTTTTCGTCGTCGTAGAATTTATCTCTCGTATCGACTGTATGACGAATGGAAACTATCGTGTACGCGTCGCGAAGGTCGCTCATAATCGATTCGAAGTCAAAATAGGCGGCTTTCGCTTCTTCGTAAGAAGCCGCGTTCTTCATTTTTTCGGTAATCGCCGCGAGTTCGGTTTTGACTTGGGCGAACGTAAGGCAAATCTTTGAATCTGAAGTTTTCGTTCATGGTTATCTCCTTTTATATAAACGCAAAGCGAGCGTATCCGACGCCCGCCTTTAAGTTAAAATTTTAACAAGTTAAGATATTTGCTCTTGTCGATTGCGGAAAGGAAAAGATATAATCTCGGTCCTTTATCCGTACCGAACAAAAGATTGTAAAATACCGCAAAAAATCTCTGTTGACGAACGGTGTTTTCTTTTTTAGTGAGTTCGGGTTTGTTGATAATCGAGTAAAGGTATTGCTGTACCTCCTGCTCGCCTATCCCGTCTTTTGCTTCTACGAAATCCGCAAGAGCCTTGATCGCCGTCTTTTCTTCGTCGGACAAAGTCGCGTAGTACTCGTCGTTTCTGTCGGAAAGAAGTTTATACATTTTCGACGGCTGGTGTTTGGTTATCCAGTTCTTTACGCGAAGCAATCTTTCTTCGTCGCGTTTTTCAAAGTTTACTCCTATTTTCGCGAGTATTTCTTTGACGGACTGCGGGTTGAAATCTACTATCGTAGCGACCGAAGCAAGCACACCGAACGGAACTTTTGCGGGAGTGTCGAGCCCGTTTAACATGCTGAGTTTATAAACCGCGGTGGTATATTCGTCGGCGGTTCCGTTTTTGGCGGATTCCAGCCCTTTATCGAATTCGCTGTAATGTCTGATTATCGTATCGTCGAAATTGAACGCGAAGCCGTCGGTCGGCGCGTACTTCGCGAAAAGCCACCTTACCATATCGGGTTCGTATACTTCGAGTACCGTGGCGGGGGTTATGTTATTGCCCGTGGACGAGTGCATATCGCCCAAGCCGGCGATGGAAAGCCAGCCGTAGGGTTGGAATTTAGGCGCTTTGACGTTGAATATCTTGTCGGCGATTTCTTTTGCGACGACGAAAGATCCGCTTGCAGCCGCGTGGTCTATGCCGCCCGGTTCGAAGTCTACGCCTTCGACGCCCCAGCGCATGGGCCAGTCGATTTTCCACATGAGTTTTACGAGATGATAGTCGCGGAGATTGACCGTTTCGGTCTTACCGCAGACTTTACATCTGTAAGTTATATCTTCGGTTTCTTCGTTATAAGACAATATTTCGGTAAAATCTTTTACGCAGTCGCTGCAATAAACGCTCAGAGGATAGTAATTTTCTCTTTCGCCCTCGTCGCTATCCTGCGTTTTGTACTTCATTAAGATGTCGTAAATTTCTTTACGGGAGTGCATAGCCTTTATTATGCCGTCTACGTATCTGCCCGAACGGTATTCTTTGCCCTGATAGCGGTATTCGATATCTATACCGAGTTCTTCCAACGATTTTTCGTATTCTTTTTCGTAGTAGTCGGCGAAAGATTCGCGTTTGCCGTTCGGATCGGGTATCATCGAATAAGGCATACCGAGATATTTATCGAATTCGGGATCTATCGCCGCGATGTTTTTGGGAACTTTGCGAAGACGATCGAAATCGTCCCACGAAAGCATAAGTCTTGCCTTTTTGCCCCTCGCCCTCAACGCTTTGACGACGAAAAAGGGCGTGGCTACGTCCCTGAAATTGCCTATGTGTACCGAGCCCGACGGACTGGTGCCCGCCGCGCACAAAAATTCTTCTTTACCCGGATTCTCCGCTATAAGTTCGTCCGCTATTCTCTCTGCCCAATGCATACCGTATTCCTCTCGATTATTTTTTGAGATAAGCCTGCGCTATCGCTTCGGCTACTTCTTCGGGGGTCTTGTCCGTCGTATCGACGACCAAGTCGTAATTGTCCATATCCGTTATATCGACGCCGTAAAAGTCGTAATAACGCTTTTTTTCGCGTTCGCGGCGCAAAGTCAACTTGTCCGCCGCTTCCTGCTCCGAATTATAAGATTCGTCTTTTCTCGCCGCAGCCGCGACTCTTTTAGCCGCTTCCGTCGGGTCGCATTTAAGGTAAACGCTGAACGCGCTCGGCGTAAAGTGCCACGCCATACGGGAATCGAAAATAAAATTTCCGTCCGTCTTTTCGTACTCGGCAAGTTTACCGTCAAGCACTTTATCGAATTCGGGGTGGGTTTCCTGATAACGATTGAACTCACAGGTATCCATACCCATATCCGCCGCCATCTGACGTTGAATTTTACCGATAGAAATGATTTCCGCGCGGAAACGATCTTTTAGTATCGCCCCGACCGTGCTTTTGCCGCTGCCTAAATCGCCGGCAAGCGATATTCTGAATTCTTGCATAAAAACCCGAAAAAGTTTATTTTGTTTATTATATAATATAACCTTTCGGTTTGTCAACGCCGTGGCCGCGGTTTATATGCGATTTTCGCACTTTTTTTATTTTTTCATAACGAGAGCGGCAGCGCCGAGCATGCCGGCGTCGTTGCCGAGTTTTGCTATGATGACGGGACACTTCGGTCCGTGAATCGTGCCGAATATCTGTTCGTCCACGATTTTTTGCACGGGTTTTATGAGATTGTCGCCCTGCGCGCATACTCCGCCGCCGAGCATTACCGCGTGCGGACGGAAAATATTCGCGATGTTCGCTATACCGCATGCGAGTTTTTCGATATAATTATCGACTACCTCGCGGGCGTATTTATCCGTATCTTTATAGTCGAACGCCGTCTTGCCGCTGACCTTTTCGATATCGCCGATTTCCCACATCTTGCTGTCTTTATGGGCGAGCATGGCGCGCTTCGTATCTCTTATCAGAGCGGTTGCCGAGCAGTACGCTTCGAAACACCCTTTTCTGCCGCACGTACATTGTTCGCCGCCGTCGCATATGACCATATGACCGAGTTCCGCGCCCGCGGACTTGTTGCCTTCGACTATGCGATTGCTTAAAACTATGCCGCCGCCGACGCCCGTGCCGAGCGTAAGCAATATACTGTCTTCGTAATCTCTGCCGACGCCGTAAGTCGCCTCGCCGAGCGCAGCCGCGTTAGCGTCGTTGGTAATGGTAAAATCCAGCCCCGTGCGTTCTTTCATACCATTGACCATTTCGACGTGAAGCCAGTTAAGGTTATTACTTATAACGACTATGCCGTCTTTGCCGTTTATCATGCCGGGAACGCCCATCCCGACCCCGCCGATATCGCTCTTTTTAAGATTCGCCGCTGCAAGGAGTTTATCGACGAGCAGAGCAACGTTATCCATTACGCCTTCCGCGCCCTTTTCTTTTTCGGTAGGGACTTTATCTTTGGCGATTATTTTTCCGTTTTCGTCTACCACGCCGCCTTTGATGAAAGTTCCGCCTAAATCTATGCCCAAATAATATTTCATATTATCACCTTTTCGTGAAATTTATATTTCGCTTCAATTATACTTTTTTATATCCGATTTGTCAATGCCAAACGGTTGATTATATTTATACTTTATGATACAATTCGGGTATGTTATACGATACTTTATTATTCGACGCGGACGACACTTTATTCGATTTTTACGCGTCGGGCAAAAAATGCTTTACCGAAACGGCAACGGAATTCGGTTTTCCGCAAGAGAAAATCGACTACGACGTTTACTCCGAAATCAATCAGAAATTATGGGATAAATATTCCCGCGGGGAACTCGACAAACGCTCGGTTTTAATCGGCAGATACGTAGAATACAATCGGGTTACGAACACTACCGCCGACCCCGAAAAATTTCAGGAAGTTTACGAGAAAAAACTCGAAAACACCTGCATTTTATACCCCGAAACGAAAAACGTTTTAGAAAGGCTAAAAAAACTCGGATACCGCTCGTACATAATAACGAACGGCGTTAGATCGGTGCAGAACAACAGGCTCGATTTATCTATGCTCCGCCCGTTTTTAAGCGGAGTGTTTATATCCGACGAGATAGGTTACGCCAAGCCGAGCGACGAATTTTTTAAGGCGGTAAAAAACGGGATTCCTGATTTTAACCGCGAAAAAACGTTGATAATAGGCGATTCGCTCGTTTCGGATATTCCATTAGGGTTAAAAAACGGAATAAAAACCTGTCGGGCAAACTATCGCAAAGAAGGCAACCCCGAAAACGTAAAATACGATTACGAAATTTTTAATTTGAGCGAAATTTTCGCCGTTTTGGGAGAAGAAAATGATTAAACATATAGTAACCTGGAAATTCAGGGACGGAACGGAAGACGAAGCGAAAAAATTTTTGGACGGGCTTAACTCGCTCGTCGGACAAATCGAGGTTTTACGCTCGGTCGAAACGGGACTTAATATAAACCCGAACGCCGACCAAAGCGCGGTTTTAATAGCGACGTTCGACAGTTTAGAAGACCTTGAAAAATACAAAAACGACCCGCGGCATTTAGCCGTCGCCGCAATCTGCA
Organism: uncultured Eubacteriales bacterium; assembly: GCA_900556195.1. Taxonomy (GTDB): domain Bacteria; phylum Bacillota; class Clostridia; order Christensenellales; family Borkfalkiaceae; genus UBA10281. The sequence goes on along the minus strand of USOJ01000091.1, from coordinate 765 downwards.
AAAGCATAAGAACGGAACGCCACGCGGTTGATTTTGAGTTTTAATCCGATAGTTAAAGAGCCGAAATGCAAGATTTTTTCTTGCATTTCGGCTCTTTGTTTTGTGTATCAACCCCGCGGAAAACCACCCTTCCGGGAACTCATCCGTCGGCTACGCCGCCACCTTCCCTGCAAGGGAAGGCAAGAAAAAAATACGTCATTGCGAACGAAGTGAAGCAATCCCGAAGATTGGAGTACGAACGATTATGTAGCCGCTCCGACTTCTATTGCGGGGTTTGCCACGGAGTGTATATTACCGTAACATAAAGTCCGACGGTTTTGCCTTTCCAGGCGATGTTTCGCTTACTGCTATTCGGCGATTAACGCTAACGCGTTTGAAACTGTCGTTTTAGCCATTAGAGATTTGAACTAATCGAGCCTTAAAGCCGTCTTTTTTGCCCGTTTCGGCAAATCTTTGCTAGAAGTATTTGTATACGTCGTCGCAAATCTTCACCAAAACCGTCTAAAAAATACGGCTTTAAGGTGCAAGGCATTTTAACGGCGAAAAATTTAGAAAAATCAAGGCAAACGAACGCAGTCATACTTTATTGTATTACAAGAGAGTTTAACGATGATTTTACAAATTTTGCGTCGTTAAAACTTGATTATTTCAAGTCTCTAATGGCTAGCCACAGGTGATTGCGTTTGAACTCGCCAAAACGCCGCTATTTCCGTGCTTTTAGGCAAATCCGACTTCGCCCGTACGGGCGAGTACGAACAAAGCCGT
>USOJ01000090.1 GCA_900556195.1 uncultured Eubacteriales bacterium | reverse complement strand
ATCGAAGCACAGATAGTCGATGCCCGCCATAGTTAAAAGTTCCATATGACGGGTTACTATCCACTTGTCGTTCATGTTATAGTAACCGTAAAGCGGTTCGGCGCAGAAGTGGAACTCGTTTACTTTGGAAAGTTCGTTGTCTGTCATGGATTCGAGCGCGGCTTTACCTTCTTCGGTAGACAACAATTTGCTGTTGTCGTAAATAGCCGCCTGCTGTTCGGTATGCTGACCGAGCCAGAGCGAATACCATATACCGACGTATTTCGTATCCGTCTTATAACCCGCCGCCTCGGTGAAATATCTGCCGAGAGCGTCCGTGCCGACGGTATTCATCATAGTGTACTCTGCGGGAGTGAGATTTCTGTTGTCTTTTACCCTTCCGTCGGCAGACGGCGCAGGATTTTCGTTATCGGTATTATTTTTCATAGAACACCCCGTGAAAGCGAACGTAGCCAGAACGAAGGCAATAATAACGCTTAATAATTTTTTCATAAATACCTCGTCAATATGCGTATGCAAATCTTCCGAGCGGCGCGCAGTCGCCCGAAACGTAGTAATCGTGAATATCGCTGTAATTCGTTACGTTATCCGTCGCTTTTATCCACACGGACGAGCCGTCAGCCGTTACGCCGAGCGCGGAAAACGGAATTTCAAACGATATCGAATTGCCGATTTTTTTGTATTTTACGTCCGTAACTTTTTCGAAGTTATCCCCGCCGAGAGAACGCTCTAAACTCGTAACCGAGCCGTCGGGGCTTCTGTTTACGACGAAGTTAAATCCGCCGAAAGTATCGTTACCCGCCTTATCGGTGCGGATAAACAAGTTCATCCAGTTTTTGTCGCTGCCGTTATAATCGGTGATATCTTCCGCCGTTACTACCCTTATATAAAGGTTTTTATCGTCGCTTGCGACCATGACTTCGGATATGTCGTTACGGTTGGAATTATCCGTATAAGTAGTCGTTCTGAAACAGTCGGTGAAGTTCCGTTCAATCGCGTCGCCGACGGGATCTTTGTATTTATTGAAAACCTTAGCCCAGTCCGCGAAAGTTTCGTCTTCGATATCTATCGTGATATTTTTACGGATATAGTCTTTACCCGCCGAATATTTGAATTTTCTTACGTTTATCGCCGTCTGAACGATATAGTTATCGCCGTAACCGCCCTTCATCATCTCTACGTCGCGGGAATATTCTTCCGAGAACGTATCGACGAAAAACGCGGTGTTGCCGTCGTCGAGTTTCTGCGCCATCCATTCGTTAAAACCCGTTATCATAACGGTGTCGACTTTCTGCTTTTTCTTATCGGCGTTGTTTTTGAAAACGGTTTCCCACTGCTGTTCGTAATTAGTGCCGAGATTGACGTTTCCGGTAACGTTCTCGCTTTTATTGAAGTCGTACCCCCTGCCGTAATTGGACATATCGCCCTTACTCATAGCCGCTCCGGGATGCTGAGCGAGCGAAACGCTCATATACCCATTGTAATTTTCCTGCGGGTATTCCCAACTCATCCACGGAAAACCCGTTTCTTTGTCCGAAACGGTAGTCTTGCCGTCGGGCCACTGCGACTCTCTGAAATCGAAAAACTCTTCTTTAAGGTAAGTATAGAGCGTTTCGTTACCCGAACTCTGATTTTTAACGCCGATAATCATCGGTTTGCCGTTAGGCGAATACCAAAGATACGCGTATTGCGATCTCGGAGCGTCGGGCGCAAGATAGCGGTTATAAACGTTCATTATGCAAGCGGGCGAGTTGGTGTTCGTGTACACCGTAACTTTGGGTACTTTGAAGCCCTGCTTAGCAAGCGAATCGAGAATTCCGAACATTAAATCAGCCTGCGTATCGTAACATCTCGCGTTGGTGTAATCGTACACGAGAAAGTCGATATCCATAAGCATCATAAGTTCGATATGACGCGTCAACACCCACGGGTCGGACGAAGAATAATAGCCGTAAAGCGGCTCGCCCCAATAGTGGAATTTTTTGGAATTTACGCCCAAGTAGTCGCTTTTAAGATAGTCGGGGTTTTCTTTGAGTATTTTCGTCAGGTCGAGCGTTTCGCCCGCGGATTCGTGTACCCCGTGCCAGAGATGATAGAAAATACCTACCTGATTTCCGTTTTTGACGTCGCCTTTTGCCGATATTCTGCCAAGATCGTCTATCGCCGACAAGTTAGCCGCAGTATAGTCGAAATCGTCCATAACGCGCTTGTCGTAGGTCTTCGCAGTCGTTCTCGTTTCGGTTTTACCCTTACAACCCGCTAACGAAAACAGCATAAGGAAGGCGATTGCCACAGCCGCAGTTTTTTTCATCATTCACCCTTAAATAATCAGCCTTTAATGCCGGACATCGACACACCCTCGATAAGTTGCTTCTGGAAGATAGCGAATATTATCGTCGGGATTATCGACATAAACACCGCGCCCGCCATTACGATATTGTCTTTTATCGATCCGACGCGGTCGGTAGAGTTCGTGGAGTAATATACGACCTGCGCGAGAGTTCGTATTTTCTCGCCGTCGCAGTATACCATAGGTCCGTAATAATCGCCCCAGTAGGATATAAACACCTGCGACATTACGTAAAGAAGTACCGGCTTACACAGCGGAAGAGTTATGAAGAAATACCTTTGAAAAGTATTCGCTCCGTCGATCTTCGCCGCTTCGTCGAAATCTTTGGGGATTCCGAGCATGAATTGCCGCGTTAAGAATATGTACACCGCGCCGCCGCCGAAAAGGTTCGGTATCGTAAACGGGTATATCGTATCCAGCCAGTTGAAGCCGCCGCCCCCGAAAATTCCGTTTTTGGAATACATTACGTAAAGGGGCAACTGCGTAACCGCAGCAGGCAACATCATCGTGCCGAGCATAAGGAAGAACATTACGTTTCTTCCCGTCCACTTTAACTTCGCGAAAGAATACGCGATAAGCGACGACGAAAGCGGCACGGCGATAAGGTTGAACGCGATTATTATAACCGTCCATTTAAGACCGCTTAAATACGCCAGCGGGTTCGCGCTGTTACCTTCGACGGTTTTATCGTAGAAAAGGGTCTTGAAGTTGGATAACATCCAATCTTTGGTGAAGAAGTCGTAACTGTACTTTGCGTTGTCGGCAGTCATAAGACTTCGGTTTATCATATAGAGGTACGGGACGAGAAGCACGATCGCAAGCGCGGTCATAAGCGCGTAAAGAATTACGTTGGAAACGACCGTCTGCGCGCTCATACGCTTTTTCGAAGGTTTAAGCCCGTACGAATAATTTTTCGTCGTGATCATTTGTCGCTATCCCCGTAAAATACCCATTTGCTCGTCATAAACAAAATCGCGGTAAGCACGCCGACTATGACGAGAGTTATCCACGCAAGCGCGCTCGCGCGACCGTAAGAAGTAGCGTCGCCGCCGAAAGACAGGTAGTAAATGCGAAGCCCCAGCATATTGAGCGCGTCGCGCGTTCCGCCGCCTCCGTCGTGTCCGAAGGTGAGCGGAGCGGTACTCTGCACCGTGCCTATAACCGACATTATCAGGTTATAGAATATCATTGGAGTAGACATGGGCAGGGTTATCGAAAAGAGTTTTCTCAGTTTCGACGCGCCTTCTATATCCGCCGCTTCGTAGTATTGTTTGTCTATCGACTTGAACGCCGAAAGCCACAGAAGCATTCCGCCGCCCGCGCCCCAAAGCCCGTAGAAAATAAGCGAAAGCATCGCTCTGAAATCGGTTTCGTCGTGCCACTTGAAAGGCTTTCCGCCGAAGGCGGCGAGTATTTCGTTAAAGAGCCCCTGAAAATAAGTTCCGTCGGGACGTTGTACGTTGAGAGCGGTAAGTTTTTTCCATATAACCGCGCTCGCCGCCGCGGGGATCATACACGGCATATAGTAAAGGACTCTGAAAGCCTTTACTCCCCTTTTCTGCTCTTTGCTCACGAGCAGCGCGAGAAAATAAGACGCTATCAGACCCAGCGGAACGCTTATTATCGCGTAAAGGAAAGTATTTTTGGCGATATATCCCGCAAGCGGACTTTTAAGTATTTTTTCGTAGTTTTCAAACCCTACGAACGTGTCCATCCAGTCGGACGGAGAAAACACGAACTGCGGGGATTGATAAAACGACATTATCAGGGAAAATATTACCGGTATAAGCGTAAACACGACTATACCTATCGCGAGCGGCAGATTAAAAAGCCATCCCACGTAGTTTTTTCTTAAAAACTTTAATATTTTACCCGATTTTTTCTTTTCGGATGCAACGGAAGTCATAACCGTATTACGCCTCCCGTTTTATTGCGCCGACGAAATAGCGACGCCGATAGCGTTCTTACAATTGCTTATCGCCTTATCTACGGTTACTTTCATATTCGTGCCGTCGACGAACAATTCTTTGAGCGCGGTGTCGATACCTTTCTTCGCTCCGATTTTGGTGTACTGGAAGAATTCGGGCGACATTTTGTACTCGGAACCCCAGGTATACGCTTCGAGATTGAGAGTGTCGTAACCTTTACCCCAGTTGGCAGTCTTCGGGTCGGTAAGATCTTTTCTTATCGAAGCAAGGTTAAGACCGTTGAGAGCCATTTCCTGCTGTCCGCCTTTACTTAAAAGATAGCGAAGGAACGCCCATGCAAGCGATTTGTTCGAACTCGTTCTGGAGATGCAGTAACCCGCTATGCCCGCGCCGATTTTCGCCTTGCTATAATCTTTCGCGCCTTCTTCGCCCACGCCTATAAGCGGGAAAGTTACGAGGTCGAGTTTACCGGCGTCAAACTTACCGTCCTTCCAGAACACTTTTTTATTCGCAAGTTGCGATATAGCCATAGACTGAAAGTACATAGCGCACGAGCCTTGTTCGAATCCGCTTCCTACGGTAGTCTGCGAATCGGGAATATATCTCTTTTCTACCATTTCGCGAAGAAGGTTAAGCGTTTCGGCCGTACCCGCTTCGGCGATTACGTTTTTACCGCTTTCGCTTATGACGTCGTTGCCGAAAGTAGCAAGCATGGGTACGCTCGTCGAAAGCCACGAAGTAAGGTTCGGTTCGAGGCAATATACGCCGCTCATCCCGTTTGCGTCAAGCCACGTTCTGAGTTTTGCGCACGCCGCGAGCATATCGTCCCACGTCCAGCCGTTTTTAACCGTGCTCATGTCTACGCCCGCCGCATTAAACCAGTCTTTACGGTAGAAAGTTACCACGCAGTCGCACGAACGGGGAACGGAGTAACGCGTTCCGCCAACCGCGCCCATATCAAAATATTCGGTGAAGAACGAGCCGTTAAAGCCCGCGGCGCCGAAATGACCGAGTTCGTCGCTCTTCGATATATACTCGTCGAGCGGTTCCATGTATCCGTAGACTTCGTAGACGTCGGGCGAATTCGTCCAAATAATATCGGGAAGATTCTGCGAGGTCGCAAGACGTTGAATGTTGTTGCCGTACGTATTGACCTGTATGGTTTTGTAAGCGAACGTCACGTTCGGATATTCTTCCTTGAAGCCGTCGGTAAGACATGCGATCATGGTTTTTTCGTTCTCGTTCGTGCCGGGAACGCCTATCGTAATAGTTGCTTTGACGTTCTTGTCGGGGACTTCTACGTTAACCGTACCGCTGCCGCGGTTGTTGCTTTTACCCTTGCACGAAGTTGCGATTGCGACCGATAAACAAGTAACCGACGCGAGTAAAAATGCTAAAAACTTTTTCATTTTCTCTCCTCTCTTTTTTTATTTCAATTAAGGGATTCTTTTGCGTGCAACGCAAAAGAAAGGGTACCCTTTCTTTTGC
>USOJ01000089.1 GCA_900556195.1 uncultured Eubacteriales bacterium | reverse complement strand
AGAAGTAAGACAATTCATCAAACTTCTTGACGAATTACCCGACGATTTGATATATCGACGCGTTACGTTGAAATTTGTGGTCTTAACGGGCGTGCGAACAGCCGAATTGCACGGTTTAAGATGGGCTGACTTTGATTTTGACAAGAGAATTGTCCACATCAGACGTAACAGACTTGCGACCGAGGGATTTGGCATCTACGAAAAAGATCCGAAATCAAGAACGTCGAAACGCGACATACCGCTTCCGGCTGAACTGATGGACGACCTTAAAAAGTATATGGATTGGTTCAGGATTGCCGACGATGAATTTGACAACAAATTAGACGAATACTACTTCTCCGTCAATATATTGAGAGAGCCTGAAGGCGTATCCAGCACAGCACAATGGCTTGCTAAATTTGAGGCAAAGCACGGTCTTAAAAAGGTTTCGCCACACGGATTGAGGCATACATATTGCAGTATTCTTTTGTCCCAAAATGTGCCTATTCAGACAGTCAGCAAATATCTCGGACATAGCGATTCGACTATTACTCTTGAAGTTTACAGTCACTTTATTCCAGACACACAAGAGCGAGTCACCGATGCGTTGAGCAATTTGTTTAACGACTAAGCGACTCGCTTAGATTTTATAAGGAGAAAACGATAATGTATTTACCACGATTAAGAAGAATAGCAGACGTATTGAACGAAGTAAAACAAGTCGATCCCGACACTTGTCTTACTCGCAGTATGTTGATTGAACTAATGAAACAAGGCGTAATAACGCCGCTCAAATACGGCAACGCTTGGGTTATCAATATGGACGAATTGCTGTTATTTGTAAACGGCAAAAAGGAGAAATAATATGAAATATCTGACATCAGGCGACATTCACAGAATGTTTAAGCAAGAAGATGAAGGCACAATCATAAGGCGTAATAACGTTCGCAGAATCGCTCTCGAAAACGGGATTAAGCATACGCTTACACAAAACATAATCTTGATTGACTCAAAAGATTTCTTTGAGAAAGTATACCCGTATGATTTGCAGGCACACGAATACAAAATACCCAAGTTAAGGTGCATTAAAGATTGTGCGAGAGAGTGGAACAAACATCGAAAGACGGGCGACCGTTTTATACACGCCGATGAAATACGCGATTTTTTGAAAACGGACACAACGGTATTTAAGTATAAGTTCGGCAATAAATGGATTGTAAACTACGATCAGCTTTTGCCACACCTCAAGAAAATCAACCGTCGCGAAAGCAAAATGTGGAGGAAATATATGCAGTGCTTAGGCATAAAAAAATCAGTCACTCCACGCAAGAAGTGACTGAAAAATGGCCTGCCTGATTGGAGTCGAACCAACGGCGTTCCGCTTAGGAGGCGGACCCTCTATCCTACTGAGGTACAGGCAGATATTTGATATTTTAGCACGATTTGAAAGTTATTGCAAAAGATTTTACAATACCGAAACAATACCTAAAACAATACCAAGTATTACTTTCTAAAAGCCAAACCACAATATTTAGTTGTAAATGCTATATCCTAACTCAATATGTTGTGTTTTTAACCGAGTTAAGCACTCCCTTAGGAGGGGTTTGTTATATCCATTTAACTACGGAAGCGTTTTATTTTGCCTTTATCGACGGTTTTTATTGTACTATATTATCGGCGTTAAGTCAAATTTTTTAAGTCATTTTTAGTTCTTTTTATTGAAATATTTCGCGGCAAACGCTTTGCGGCAGAATACTTTTATCATATAATAGCCAATATCAGCCAAGAATAATACGACCCCCGATTTCTCAGGTTCGTATTATTTACCTTTGGCGGAGAACATCAAACCTAAAACGACTCTTATTGAAAGAAACGAAAAAAGAATCGTTTCGGGGTTAAAGTTCGAAGTTGTAGGGGAGATATTTGGAATTCAGCAGGTGAGAATATATCGCGAATTTGCGGTACGCGGACGGGGTTGTACCGGTGTATTGTTTGAAAATTCTCGAAAAATACGCTACGCCGTCGAAACCGAGTTCGTCGGAAATTTGGCGGAAAGACATGGCGTTTTGTTCGATGAGTTTCAACGCCTCGTCGATTTTAAGTTTTATTATATAGTTGACTACGGTTTCGTTATAGGCTCTTCTGAACGTTCGGCATATGTGCGGAACGCTGTAATTCAGGTCTTCCGAAATTTTTTGAAGCGAAGGGTTTTCCTTATAATTTTTTTCTAAATAAGCAAGAATTTTTACCGCGAGTTCATCCTTATTCTTTTGCGAGTTCGTTTCTTTGGGTTTAGCCTGATTATAATCGTAGAGAGCGATAAGAGCGATATTTTCTACGCATAATTTCAGCGTGTGGGCGTAGGCGAAATCTTTTTCGTAACTCTGCGACGGCAAAACTTTGGGGCGGAATTCTGAATCGTTTACGTTTTGGGCGTAACAATTTACGAGATTCGAGAGTATTTGTTTTCCGAACGACGATAATTTACCGCCGAAAACCGTTTCGGGATATCCCGACGCGTCAAACAAGACCGATATGCCCGTGGCGTAAGTCTTGCGCGGCTCCATACTGTGGTAATGCATAGGCGGAACCATAATATAATCGCCCGCGGACATATAATATTTTTTATCGTCTATCGTCGTAACCATATCGCCGTTTACGACGTAATAAAATTCGAAAAAATTGTGTCTTTCTCCGGGGAAGCGGAACGACGGGGCGAATCTGTTGTAATATACCGAAATAAGCGCGGTTATTTCGAATTCGGTATGAGTGTCTACGGGGGTTGCGATTTCGGGCTGTCTGCCGCCCAAAAATTCGTATTTATAAGTCTTCATAACCATATTCTATAAAAAAAACGGGCTTTTGTCAATAATATGATAAGATTATGCAAAAATATTGCAAAAATAAGCCTAACACACTACGCTTTTGCAATGATATAATAAAAATGCAGAAAGCGGAGGGGTACCCCTCTTCTCGCCTTGCGGCGAGAAGATACCCTTGACGGAAGAATTAAGGAGGCAAATATGATAAAAAGCAAATCAAAGAACGTAGTCGTCGCCGCGCTTATAGCGGTCTTCGCGTTATTCGTTTCGCTCGGTCTTGGCTTTGCCCGCACTACCGCGAAAGCCGAAGATACGGTAAAAGAAGAAGTCGAAATAACGAAAGTAAGCGGCGCATGGCAGACAACCGGTGGCGGAAGGTATTTGATCTGGCTTAACGAAAACGAAAATTTATGGTCGAAGTTAAGCGGCAATCCCGAAATGTCGGTCGACATTAACGGAACGACGAAACCGGTTGAAACGTCGTATTCGAAAGGAGATCTTGCGATTATCGTTTACGAAGCCGAAGTACCCAAAGTGGGTAAGTCTACGATAACGATTAAAGCGGGTACGGACGTAGGCGGCGTTTATACTATAAAGAAAGACGCGGTTATCGAAACGAATAACGGTTCGTTTTCGCTTAAAGTCGTAAAGAGTCAAAGCAATATAACCTTCGCGTTTAATCCCGATTCCGCTTCGCAGGACTTCCGGTCGAGGTATTGCATTTACGTCGATACCGAAGCGGAAAGTCTTACTACGAAGACCCGCGGCGACTTTACCTGTGTGGTCGACGAGGGGACGGATAACGAAAAGACCGTTTCCGCAGGATATTGGGTGTTGGAGAACGGCGATACGACTATGCTTTTGTTGGTCGATTATGAAAATATAATCGACGGAGCGACCGCTTCCACCGAAATAGGCAAACACAGCCTGACGTTTAAGCAAGGCTCGGTGTTGAACGGCGGCGATACACTCGAATATAAACTTGCCGAAGATTACACGGTATGGGTCGGTAACGAAACGGTATACGAAACCGAAGACGAAATCCCCGATCTTCCCGTAGGGTACGTAAAAGCGACGAAAGGTACGGATAAGAAAACCATAGATATAAACACGGTTAAAATAGAAGATTTCGTCGCTGCGGCTCCCGTAGTCAAACTTAAAGCGGGCGCGGAAAAGGACGCGAACGGCAACGTTAAATTTACGAGCGGAGATCCGAGTACTGTCGGTTATTGTCAGTCGATTAAAATTTCGGGTAAAAACGCCGAGCCGCAAGTAGAGTTCCGTTCGGAATACGTCGGCGGCGACGTGTATCTCGCATTGGAATTGAGAAGCGTTTACGATAACGGCAACTATTGGCTTACGGACGGAGCACCCACGGTCAGACTTCGTTATGCGGGCAACAAGGCTGCGGACGCCGAACAAAGCGAATGCTTATGGTTCGATTTCTTCTATAACGGTTTGCAGGGGTCACCTTCCGTAATATCTTATTCCAACGATGAATTTACGTTTGAAAAAGGCGAGTTTTTCGTAAAGTTCGGCGCGGTAAACAAAAAAGATAAGAGAGATAACGACGGATTCGTATTTTTCGTTCAGATTACGCAGGGTATGAAAGTCGCTTACGCCGAATGTATGATGAGCGGCGACTATAACGTTTCGGAAGACGGCGACGTGGCGATATATCAGGCTCCGTTCAAAACCGCACGTATCGACGGATACGCTCCCGAAACGAACGAAGTTTCCGATATTACCGTAATGAGCGTTGATAAACAACGCGAAATTGACGGTCAACTTACCGATATCGGCTTGATGAGTTTTTACTCTCCGCAGATAAGGCTTGCCGAGGGTTACGACGAATACGACGTATCCGATTTAGTGCCGATAGGCAATTCGATAACCTATACGAAAATCGAAGGTAATACGACGGATAGCGGTCAGTCGATGATAAACGCGACGAACGTTTCCGTTAAAAACGGCGGTTACTCCGTAAAAATGAAGATTAAGTTCGGCGGCGACGACTTCGGTTGTACGTTTGCTTTCCGCGGTAAAAACACGAACGCGAAGAGCGGATATAAACTCGTAATTGCGGACGATATCGTGATAATCGGTTCTATGTCGATTGCTTCGCCGTTCGTAAAAGATACCGAATACGAAATAGAAATAGGTTGCGTAGACTACTTTATCGCGGACGAAAAGGTTTCTGCGGGCGCGGTGGTATATCTTAAAGTCAACGGCGAAAAGTTAATCGAAGACAACATCGACAAACTTTCGGGGCTCGGTTCGAACTTCTGCGGACTTATCGAAGGCGCGGGCGGCAGCATGGTTACGGTTGCGCCTGCGAAGACTTCCGAAGTAAAAGAAATGAAGATTACGACGACGGCGAATAAGACCGTATTGGCGAAAGGCAAAAAAGCGACGCTTTCGTGCGAAGCGAACATGACCACCGCTTTCGACGTTATAGAGTACGAAGTCGTAAAAGGTAAGGCGAGAATCGACGGAAACGGAATATTCGCCGAAAACGATTACGAAATAGTCGTAAGGGCGAAAATTACCAACGAATACGGCACGTTTTACGGCGAAGAGTTCGTATTCAACAAAGGCAAAAAAGAAGTTAAAAAAGGCTGCAAGGGCGGAATTTCCGCTATGGGAATTTTACCGCTCGCGGCGGCGATGACTATACCTATGATTTTAAGGAGAAAAAAAGATGAAGAATAAAATTATTTCTGCGATTTTATGCGGCGCGATGATCGTCGGCGCTACGGTTTCGGCGACTTCGTGCAGCGGCAAAAACGATAAAAAAGGCGGAAACGGCGAAATATCCGTAATGCTTCTCGAAAAAGGGCTCGGCAAAGACTTCCTTAACGACGTCGCCGACGACTTTTACGACAATACGGGCATACTCGTAAATATCGACAGCGACCCGTCGCTCGACGAAAAAGTAAAACAGGATATGGATGCCGCCGACGCGCAGGACGATATTTATATGGTCGG
>USOJ01000088.1 GCA_900556195.1 uncultured Eubacteriales bacterium | reverse complement strand
GTTTTCACGAATTACACCGATTTGTTTGCCGATTTGTCCGAAATCGCTACCGAAACGATACCGGGCGAAACGAAATCTATTTCGGAAAAATACGATAAATCGCTTTATAAGTCGCTTAAAAACGAAAACGGCGAGTTAAAAACGCTCGGTTGGGCGGGTTCTACCACGGGTATTTTCTACTATGCCGACGTTCTCGAAAACGAAGGAATCGACGTTCCGAGAACCACCGACGAACTTGCCGACCTCGTAACTTCTCTCGGCAATAAAAAGGCTTTCGCTCAACTTAAAGACGCCAGAATGGGATATTATCAATATCTCGTAAAAGCATGGATGGCGCAGTACGCGGGGCTTGAATACTACAATAACAATTGGCTTCAACTCAAAGACGAGTCGGGTAAAACTCCTTCGAAAGACGTGTATTTAAGCGAAACCGACGGCAGAAAACAGGCTCTCGAAGTTCTCGGAACGGTACTTAAAAGCAAGACGGTTATCGAAGATCCCGACAAGTATAAAGTCGCAAGATATTTCAATCTCGGCGACGCGGTCATGATGGTAAACGGCAACTGGGTGTTCGGCGAAGTAGACGAACTTAAAGAAAAGAACGTAAAGATGATGCGTACGCCCGTTATCAGCGCGCTTGCCGAAAAACTCGACACCGTAGCCGACGACGCAGAACTTTCTGCTTTGGTCGCGGCGATCGACAACGTACTCGACAACGGAGCGGCGGTTTCGCTTACGGGCAGCGACTACGACGTATCGCAAGCCGATTGGGACAAAGTTTACTCCGCAAGAACGATGATATATAATAACGGCAGCGAACACGCGATGATCGTCAATAAATATACCAACGCTATGGACGGAGTAAAGAAATTTATTCAATATTACTATTCCGACGAAGGCTTGGCGAAGTTCGTAAACGCCACGCACTGTTCGGCTAACGCAAACCTTACCGACGAAACGCTCGTAAACACTTCGGGCTGGACGGATCACGAAAAAGAACAATACGCGAGAAGTAAGACCAACACCAACGTAACCGACGGTAACGCTACGAGTCCCGTATTTTCGAAAACCGCGACGCTTCACCTTTACGGCACGGTGGATATAGTAGGCAAACTCGTTACTACGAATAATCCGCAGAATGCTGCCGAACTTTGGACGGCGTTCAAAAATAACGTAAACGCGACCACGGGCTGGGCAACATGGCTTAAGAACGCTGGTATAAAGGGGTAAAAATGAAGAAATTATTACGAAGAATCGCGCCCGCATGCATTGCGCTCGCGCTGTGCGCCCTTCCGACTTTTACCATTGCGAATGCAGGTAAATCGGACGTTAACGTTGCGGATAAAGCCTCTATTACCGATCAACTCGACAAAGGTACGTGGAGAATAGCGGGCAACGTAAAATCCGTAAACGACTCCGTCGTTTTCGACGGCGATTGCAGTCCGAACGCGCGAATAACCACGAGGAACGTTTTTAAGGATTGTTCCGCCGACGGTATTAACGAAATTTATACTTCGTCTTATACGTTGACGATTTACGATATTCCGAGCGGTGAAAACAAACGCTTTGCGTTTTCGTACGGACTTGAAAAAATCGCAGGCGAACTCGGCGAAAAAGGCACTAGCGAAGTTTACTTTATAAACGACGGAAACGACGTTCTTAAAGTCGGCGTTTGCAAATTCGACGAAGAAAGCGGAGCAAAGACCGATATAGTCGCTCCGACCGATTATCCGTCGCTTGCTTTCGGCAGCAGTTTCACTCTTAACGTATCGCTGGTGACGGACGGTTATATGACCGTTACGGTCGCTCCCGCGGGAGTTTCCGTGCCGTACGTATTGTGCGACGACTCGACGAAAGGGAATACGGGTCATTCCGATTCCGGACGCGTTTGCATAGGTCAGACCGACGTTTGCGAGGCGACGATTTCATCGGTTAAGATTAAATCGTACGACTATACCAACGCCGCCACTCCTATCGAACTTACCGAATCTTTCGATAACGACGAATACAACGGCAACGCATTTTATACGCGTTCCGACCCCAACGACGGAACCAATTTGTCGGGCGGGGTAAAGATTGAAAACGGCGCGTTGACTTTTATCGGTCGTCCGTGCTTTATAAGTACGGTGTATTCGTACTCTAACTTCGAAATGACTTTCGATCTGACCGACGTTACGAGAAAGACGGTGAAAGACGCGGACGGAAACGTCGTAAAAGAAAAAGCGAGCGGCTGGCTCGGATTTTCGCTTGAAGCGTCGACCGGCAGAGGCTCTTTCGACAACCACGCCCGTACTAACGTACTTTACACTATGGAAGTGGAAGAAAAGATAAGCAAACTTTACAATCAACTCAACAGCAATCCTAAAATGCAGGAATACCCCGCAGCGTACAAAACCGTCGAAATGGATATTTTAAGCGAAAAGAACGAAGGTAAGGTATACAACTATAAGGTATCTATGCATGACGGAGTGTTTTCGGTATGGTACAAACTGTCCGACAGCGCAAATTATCCTTCCGAACCGCTTTTTTCAAAGGATTTAGGTTATACTCCTTACGGAAGCGTTGCGATTATGGCGTACGGCTATTGCGGTTATACTTTCGATAATCTTAAAATCGTCAATAAAGATATTCATCCGCAAAAAGTCGAAATAGAGTATAGCGGAGTTAAAAACAGAACCGAACCCGACTTCAGTTACGAAGACAAGTGGTCGGACGGCGACCTTATAACGAATAAAATCGGTAAAACGACTTCCGCAAAATCGGGTTGCGGAGCGGCTTTGGGCGGCTTTACGGTTTTGCCGATATTAGGCGCTATCGCTTTTGCGAAAAGGAGAAAAGACCATGAATAAAAAAGCCCTTTCACTATTGATGGCGGGCACGCTTGCAGTCTGCGCCGCAGGTTGCGGCAATAAAACAACCGCGAGCGACGTTAAAAAACTCGCCAACGGCAACTATTATGTATCCGAGAAAGGCGAAGCGGTGGAATATAATTCGCTTTACTTCGACTTTTTGGGCGGTAAAGACGTTATGCCGGTCGGCGGCTTTTACGGAGTTTATAATTCGGGCGGAACTATCGACGGGCTTGAAATTCCGCAGATGGTAAGCGATAAGTATTTCAAAATGATTTCCGACGCCGGCGTGAATATGGTAGTGTATTCCAGAGACGAAGACGCGGCTACGGTTAAAAAAACGCTCGAACTCGGCGAAAAATACGGCATAGGATTGTTTGCCAACGTCAACGAGATAACTACGTTCTGCGGAAGACAGTCTGATGCAACTAAACGTTATAAAGCGGGCGATAAAATGCCTTTCGGCGTAACCGAAATGACGAACTATATTTCATCGTTTGCGGCATACGATTCTTTCCTCGGAATAAAGGGCGCGGACGAACCTTTCTGGTATCAACTCGACGCGTTGCAGGCGACTTACGACGTCTTGCGCGACGTAGACTACGGCAACACTGAACTTTACGTCAATTCCCTCGGCTACGGAGGCGGTGATCTGACTTACGGCGGTTGGGAAGAAACTATTACGCAGGAACAATATTTCGATAAGATTTACGGCGACATTAAAGTTCCGTTTTTGTCGGCTACCGGCTATTTCTACACGCAAAAGGACACGCCCGACAGCGAACTTTCGATGATGTTTACGCAACTTTCGCAAATTCGTTCGATTGCGAACAATTACGGAGTTCCGATGTGGAGAATGTTGCAGGCAGGCGGTCAATGGAATGACGCCGCGCAGGAAATCGCATCGGTAGATCCGTACCCCGACGAGGGAGAATTGTTGTTTGACGTGAATATCGCGCTTTGCTACGGCTGTAAAGCAATACAGTACTTTCCGCTCGTAGAACCCGTGCACTTTGCGTACGCGCCGGGCGGTACTTACGATTTCGACCGTAACGGCATAATATCGGCGGCAGGCAATAAAACGCGCTGGTATTATTACGTTCAGAAAGCCAACACGCAGATTAAAGCGATAGACCACGTTTTGATGAACAGCGCGAATATCGGTATGATAGTACACGGCAAAAAAGCCAATCTTCTCGCCGATACGCAGGCTGACAACAGAGCCGAATTGATAAGAGACGGCAAGTTCCGTCAACTTACTTCCGTTTCCGGCGACGATTGTTTCGTCGGCTGTTTCGATTACAACGGCGGCACCGCGCTCTACGTCGTCAATTATTCGAGAAAGGACAAATCGAACGTAACCCTCAACTTTGATAAAACTTACGGGTACGAAGTCATTCAGCGCGCCGTATCGGCGGAAGTCGCGGCTAAAAATCTGCCGCTTACGCTCGAAGCGGGCGAGGGTGTACTCGTAGTTCTCAAATAAAAAGATGCTGATAATTGACAATCAAACTCTGAATAAATATTCCGTCCGCGCGGAAGGGCTTACGGAAGCGGTCGAAAAAAAGGCTACGGAAGCGATAAAAAAATACGTTTTCGCCGTTACGGGCGTAAGTTTATCCGATAACGGCGAGTATAAAATTCTGCTTAAAGCCGACGAGAACCTTAGTACGGCTCATGCGGACGGGTTTATAATCGACACGCAAGGTAATGATATAACGATAACCGGTAAAACGCAAAGGGCGGTCGTTTACGCCGCTTTTGCGTTCGCCGAGGAGTGCTTAGGGGTTAAGTTTCTTACTGCCGATTGCGAAATCGTTCTGAAAAAAGACCGCGTTCGGATAGAACGATACGTCTACGAACCTCTTTTCGAAATGAGGACTTATCTCGTCGGAGATACTTTTCAAAGTCTGGCAGATCCCGACTTTATGACGAAAGTAAGGATAAAGGACGTGTATACCGAGCCGGACGACGCTCACGGCGGAAAAGTCGAAGTTTACGGCAGAAACGTATCTCATAACTTCCATTTCTACGTCCCATACGAAAAGTACGGTAAAACCCACCCCGAATTTTATCGTCACATAGTCGTGAACGACGAAAAAATGACTACGATCGATATAACGAACGGGCTTTGCGACGACGGAACGGTCAATGAAAAAATGACGGAAAGCGTAGTGAAAACGGTTATCGACGAAATGTATAAAGACGTAGTAACGCATCCTGACGTAACGACGTTTATGCTTACGCAGGAAGACGGCTCAGACTATTTCGACGACGAAAACAATCGTCGTTTAGCCGCGAAATATAAACGCGGCGGACTGTTGGTACGCTTTTGCAACGCCGTTATACGCGGAGTAAACGAAAGAGCGAAAAAGAACCTCGGCAAAACGGTAAAACTCATGACTTTCGCATACGACTACGCAAAAGACGCGCCCGTAAAAAGAGAAAACGGGAAAATCGTTCCGATTGACGAAAGCGTCGTTGCCGACGAAAATCTCGTGATACAATTCGCGCTGTTTTCCAACGCCGCTTATAACTATTTCGACGAACGACAGGAAGAAATTACGAAGACGACGCGCGAGTGGGGATACGTCGCGAAAGAGTTCTGGTTCTGGTCGTACGATATTGCTTTCAATAACTATTTCGGTTATTACGATTCATTCAAAAATATAGACGCAAACGTTAAAGGCTTCAAGAATTACGGCATAACTTATCTTTGTATGCAGGGAAGCAACGACAGCAGAAAAAGTTGGCAATGCAATATGCGCGCTTACGCTTACAGACAATTGATGAACGGAAGTAAAAAGTCAGCCAATCGCCTTATAGACGAGTATATCGACGGATATTATTCGCTTGCCGCAGATAACGTAAGAGAGTTTATGCGTCTGTTTTCCGATAACTACGAAAAAAAAATCGCCGACGGCAAAGATATAAAATTTACGACTTTCGGTAATTTTACGAACGGCGAAAATAACCCTTACGATATGCTTCAGAAAGCGATAAAGGCGATAGAGAAGAAAGAATTAGGTTTTATCTGTCTGTCA
>USOJ01000087.1 GCA_900556195.1 uncultured Eubacteriales bacterium | reverse complement strand
GTGGCGACGATATCGTCCGCGTCGCCGTCGTCGTCTTCGAGTTCTTTCATAAAAGCCTCGTAGACTTCGGTCTGCAAAGTTTCGTCTTCGATAGGAACGAGATTTTCGCCCTTACTCTCGCCTTCTATTTTATATATCAGAAGTTCGTCGGGATCGACCCCGTCGAGTTCTTTGACGGGTTTGAAAAAGGCGTACCACTCGTTTTTATATTCGATAGTGCCTATATGATAAAATCGTATTACTTCGCCCGAATCGTCGGTTAAAGCGACTACGCCGTCGTTTTCTTCGCCCGCTTCGGTTTCGCGATATTTTTCGCTCATTCGTTCTCTTCCTTTTTATTTATTTTCTTGCCGTTTCAAATAATCTTCGAGTATATAAGAAGCGGCAATGCTGTCGATTACTTCTTTTCGTTTTTCTCTGCGCATATCCGCTTCGATTAAAACTCTCCGCGCCATAAGCGTGGTGAACCTTTCGTCTGCCGTAACTATAGGAATATCGGTGTGCGTTTTAAGCCCTTCGATAAATTCTCGGGTTTTTACGGTCTGTTCGCTTTCCGACCCGTCGAAATTGAGCGGAAGCCCGCAGACTATTTTTTCGGCGCAGTTCGCTTTTGCCAACTCGCAAAGCGCGACGATGTCTTTTTCGTATCCCTTTCGCCAGTAGGTTTTTTGAGGCAACGCCATTATTCCGAGCGGGTCGCTCATAGCGACGCCTACCCTTTTATCGCCTATATCGAAGGCAATTATTCTTCCCATATCGTTATCGTATCACTTTTTTTATTTTTTTGCAAGCGTATATTACGGCGATTTTTTCACATACTGTAATCAGGCAAACGCGGGAGGAAAGTATGGAAAAAGGCTTTATTTGCGGTATGATCGCAGGCGTACTCGCCGGAGCGATCGTAGTAGCAAATTCTTATAAGGCGAGAAAACTCGTAAAAGACGGTCAGGAATGCGTCAAACAAAAAGTGAGCGAAATGACCGAAAAGGCGGACAAGAAGAAGTCCGACAACTACGAAGAACTCGACTGATAATCCCCTATAATTGCTCGGATTAACGCCCTATAAACTCTCTTATAAGCGAG
This sequence comes from uncultured Eubacteriales bacterium, assembly GCA_900556195.1. Lineage (GTDB taxonomy): Bacteria > Bacillota > Clostridia > Christensenellales > Borkfalkiaceae > UBA10281. The sequence continues at coordinate 4,830 of USOJ01000087.1, read as the reverse complement.
TTTTCGGGCGTTTTTTCTTTATCGAAAGCGCAAACGTAACTTAAAAATTCGGTTAAGATATTTTTTGCGTTTTCGTCTTTTTCGTCCGTTGCGGCGTTTATTATATCCCGCTCGATTATGCCCTTATACACGCCCGTTTCGTATCCTAAAAACGTATCTATCTGAAAATCGGCGAAGCGTTTGAAAGGTTTTACGAAGTTGTTTTCGCCACGCGTTACGCTTTCTAAATAACTTAACGTAACGGCAACGGATCTTCCGCGATAGAGTTTATCCCTCGCTATCCGCCGAAGAAGTCTTACGTATTCGGGTTGAAGAATTTTATCGCCGTAAGAAACGCGGGTACGCACGCTGACGTAGATTTTCGCGGTAAATTCTCTCGGCGCGGTTATTACCGACGGATTGAGAGCGTGTATGCCCTCGAAAATTATAAGTTCTCCGTCGTTACGTTTTAACTTTATCGTTTCGTCGCTTCTTCGCATGTTCGGAAAGTCGAAAACGGGGATTTCGACCTCTTCGCCGCGGGCGATTTTCGCGATATGCTCGCTTAAAAGTTCGCCGTCCACGCGGGAAGGCGCTTCGAAATCTATCCTTGATCGTTCTTCTTCGGTTACCGTGCGGAAATAGTTGTCGAGCGAAATGGTATGAGTTTCGACGCCCGCCTTATCGAGAACCGCTTCGAGATTATGCGCCGTGGTCGTTTTACCCGACCCCGACGGACCCGCGATGAGTATTACGGGCGCGGTGGCGGCGTTTTTGATAACCGCTTCTTTGATTTCGTCTATTTTACGAAAATATTCCGCGTCGGCTCCGGTAAAATCGGCGCGGGTTTTATATTTTTCGTTGAGTTCGTTTATATCGACTATTTTCATTTATCGAAATTACCCGTGGCGACCAGATTTACGCCGTCCGCAATATTTTCGACGATTACGTCGCCGATTTTTATCGGAAGCGTACACGTCGCACGGTTTATCCTTTTCATTATATCGAAGATTTCCGATTTTTTAATCGGCTTATCCGTTTTGACGCACACCATAGCGCCGTTTGTAGCCCTTACGGACGAAGTAAGCACGCGGACGGGGCAGACGACTTCGCTCTCGGCGTAAGCCTTACCCCTCGGACACGAGTTGCCGCGCACCGCAGCCACTTTATTATCGTATTCGAGATCGACCTCGATATGACACCCCAAGGGGCATTCTATACACGTTAATTCTTTGGTTATCACGCTTCGACCTCCAAAGATACGATTACTTTATTTTTCAGTTCTTTTACTTTCGCGTTCGGTAGAACGAGTTTTTCCATTTCGCCCGGAGCGACTACGCGTTTTTTAAGCCGCATAATCTCGGTTTCGCCGTCTTTTACGACTACCGAGCAATTTTTATATTCGCCGCTCACTCTGAAAAAGAGCCGGACCGCTTCGTCGCGGTTTTTATCGATTTTCTGGGGCAATACGTAGGTGATTTTATCGCCGTTAGCCGTTTCTACGGTATCTTTCGGCTTTTCACCGCTCAGAACGTATTCCGCCGCCGATTTACCCGCGATTTCCGCTTCGTCCGAAACGAAATCGACCAGATCGTGAACCTGCAAAGCGTTGCCGCAGGCAAATACGCCCGCAAGGCTCGTTTCGCGATTCTGATACACCACCGCGCCTTTGGTACGCGGCGAAAGTTCGATTTCGGCGTCTTCGGCAAGTTCGTTTTCGGGGATAAGCCCGACCGAAAACAATATCGTATCGCAATCGAATCGTTTTTCGCTGCCCGCGATCGGCTTTTTGTTTTCGTCCACCCGCGCGACCGTAACTCCGCTTACCCTGTCTTTGCCCTCGATTTCCACTATCGTATGGCTTAAATAGAGCGGGATTCCGAAATCGTCGAGGCACTGCGCGATATTGCGTTTAAGTCCGCTCGAATACGGCATAAGTTCGAACACCGCCTGCACTTTCGCGCCTTCGAGGGTCATTCGGCGAGCCATAATAAGCCCGATATCGCCCGAACCGAGTATGACTACGTTTTTACCGACGAGATAGCCCTTGATATTGGCGTATTTCTGCGCCGTACCAGCCGAATATATGCCCGCCGGACGACTGCCCGCGATATTGAGCGCGCCGCGACTGCGTTCTCTGCAACCCGTAGCGAGAATGACCGCTTTCGGTCTTACGGTAAACACACCTTCCGTCGGACTGATTGCCGTAACGGATTTATCTTTACCGAGCGACAATACGGTCGTTTCGGTGAAGACGTCGATATCCCTGCTTTTAACTTCCGATTGAAATCTCGCGGCGTATTCGGGACCCGACAAACTTTCTTTGAAACGCGTTAAACCGAAGCCGTTGTGAATACATTGATTGAGTATTCCGCCCGTCTTGTTTTCGCGTTCGAATATCGCTACGTCTTTAACGCCCGCGTCGTAAGCGGCGACGGCTGCGGCAAGCCCCGCGGGACCTCCGCCGATAATCACTATGTCGTAATTTTTCATTTCGTAACCCCCGAAAGGATTTCCGACCCTTTGCCGTTTTTGGTGATTTCTTCCAAAGGAAGCCCGGTTTCTCTCGCGATTATCTCCGCGACCGACGGCTGACAGAAGCCGCCCTGACATCTGCCCATGCCCGCCCGCGTTCTTCTTTTGACCGAATCGACGGTGGTAGCCTTGGGGTTTTCTTTTATAGCCCTTACTATTTCGCCCTCGGTTATCTTTTCGCAGCGGCACACGATCCGCCCGTAAGAGGGATCTTTGGCGATGAGTTCGTTCTGCTCTTCTACCGAGAGATTTTTGAAGAAATAATCGGGTTCTCTCGTCGGGTTATAGTTATAACTTCTTTTTAGTTTTATTCTCTTCGAAATCAGTTCTTCGACGACGTATTTTCCGATCGCGGGGGCGGAAGTAAGCCCCGGCGATTCGATGCCCGCCAAGTGGAACACTCCCTTATAGTTTTTGCTTTCTTCTATCACGAAATCGTGTCGGTCGCTGTACGCCCTTACGCCCGCAAAAGACGTAATAGAGTCGCCGAGCGGCACTTTTTTACACATTTCGTTCGCCTTTTCGACTATTTGTTTAAGTCCGTCGCGGGTCGTTGCCGTGTCGCCGTCGGGTATTTCTTCCGCGGTCGGCCCGAGCAATATATTGCCGTCGACGGTAGGCGAAACGAGTATGCCCTTGCCTTTTTCGGTAGGAGTGAAGAAAAGCGTATGCTTCACGAAACCGCAGTCTTTTTTATCGAGCAGGATATATTCGCCCCGTCTGCCGTTTACTTTCAGATCGTCGCCCGTCAATGCGGCGATTTTTCCGCTTTGAAGCCCCGCGCAATTGACTACGACTTTCGCCTTTACTTCGTTACTCTCTTTTGAGTAGATTTCGAAGCAGTCTTCTTCGTCGTTTTTATAAATTTTTATGACTTCGAAATTTCTTACGAGTTTCGCGCCGTTATCCATGGCGTTGCCTATGGCGGCTATCGTGAGTTCGTAAGGGCAGATTATGCCGCCGCCTTTGGCGTAAAGCGCGCCTTTGGCGTTACCCGAAACATTGGGTTCTATTTTTTTGAGTTCTTCGGCGGAAATGATTTCAAGGCGGTCTACGCCGTTGTTTTCGCCGCGTTTTTTAAGCGTTTCGAGAGTTTTAAGATCTTCGTCGGAAAATGCCACGACGAGCGAGCCGTCGTTTTTATATTTTACGCCGAGTTCGCGGGCTACCGCAGGCATCATAGCCGCGCCTTCAACGTTGAATTTCGCTTTAAGCGTACCTTCTTTCGCGTCGAAACCCGCGTGTACTATTCCGCTGTTGGCTTTACTTTGCCCCATGCTGACGTCGCTTTCTTTTTCGAGCATTATAGCGTCTACTTTATATCTTGCGAGATTGCGAAGCACGAACGCGCCCACAACGCCGCCGCCGATTACGGCTACGTCGAAAACTGCCATATTTTATATTCGTCCCCTTATAAATACGATGTGATTTTATTCAGGTCTTCCAAAATAAATTCGGGTTTTTTATCCGCTTTCTTTACGCCAGACAGGGTGCTTTCTCCGCTCAAAACAAGAAGCGAGTGAAAACCGCAATTCACGCCGAACGCGATATCGGTATACAATCTGTCGCCCACCATTAAAAAATCGTCGTTAATCGCCTTATAGCGTGATTTTAACTCTGCGCCCATACCCGTTTCGGGTTTGCCTATGACTATGCTCGGTTCTCGCCCGACGGCGGTTTTTATCATAGAGATAAACGAACCTGCGTCGGGCAGAAAATAGGGCGAAGCGGGGCATACAGCGTCGGGGTGAGTTGCTATATATTCCGCGCCGCCGAGCAGTCCGTTCGTGAACGCGCAGAGTTTTTTATACGTGAGTTCGGTATCGTACGCCAGAACGCAGATATCGGGGTTTTCGTCGGTTAAAACTATACCCTTTTTCTCGAAATCGTCTTTAAGCGTTTCGACGCCCAGCAGGTTGACGGTTTTACCCTTTCTTTCTTTCGACAAAAACTCCGCCGCGGCCATACCCGAAGTATACACTTCGTCTTCTTTACGGAAAAGATTAAGCCGTTCGAGTTTTCTGACGTACTCGCCGACGCTTTTCGACGAATTATTGGTAAGGTAAATTATCTTTTTGCCTGCGTTTCGGACGATATCGAGAGTTTTATCCGTCTCGCCGATAAGTTTATCGCCGAGATAGACCGTTCCGTCCATATCGAGCAGGAAATATTTTACGTTTTTTAAGGTTGAAGATAAACTTTCGTTCATTGTTTTTAATGGTCAATAATAGTCCGCTGTAAACCACCCTTCCGGGAGTATGCTCTCCCGTTGAAGCGGGAGAGGTGGCACGCGTAGCGTGGCGGAGAGGGGGCGAC
>USOJ01000086.1 GCA_900556195.1 uncultured Eubacteriales bacterium | reverse complement strand
TTTTCCCCGTTTCATCGGGGACATTTACCCCGCAATAAAGGGTGAAGTGGCTGTATTGTCGCTCGCACTCCAATCTTCGGGATTGCCACGGTCGCTATGCTCCCTCGCAATGACAATTAAAAAACAGGTCATTGATACGATTTTATCGCGATGACGTAGAAAAAACTTATGAATTCAAATAAAGTAAAAGAAAAATCGTTCAAAATATTATTCGCATTCACCGCGGCTCTGTGTATAGTCGCGGTTATCGCGATATTTGCCTTCCTGATAATTAAAAGCGTGCCGACCTTTCGAAGGATAGGCTTCTTTAAGTTCATCTTCGGCAAAGAGTGGAAACCCAACGTAGACGACGGCTTTACGGGCGAAATAAAGGGCAAATACGGCGTGTTCAAGATGATTATCGGAACGATAGTCGCAACGCTCGGTTCGGTGATAGTCGGCGGCGTGCTCGGCTTTTTCACGGCGGTGTTTATCTCCGAATTCTGCCCCAAAAAACTCAAAGGCGCGTTCGTAACGGTAATAAACCTGCTTGCAGGTATTCCGTCGGTCATCTTCGGCTTTTTCGGAATGGTGGTATTGCTCCCCAAACTCGGAGTGTTTTCGGAAACGGGCAGCGGCAGCGGACTTCTTGCCGTGTCGCTCGTTCTCGGGCTTATGATATTGCCTACCGTCGTATCGCTTTCCAAAACGAGTATAGATGCCGTACCCGACAGTTATTACGAGGGCGCAAGGGCGCTCGGCGCGACGCACGAACAAGCCGTTTTCAGAGCGGTCGTCCCCGCGGCGAAGTCGGGCATAGTCGCTTCTATAATTTTAGGCATCGGCAGAGCGGTCGGCGAAACCATGGCGGTTATAATGGTTGCGGGCAACGTCGTCGAATACCCCAAAGGGTTGTTTCAGAGTTTCAGAGTTTTAACCGCCAATATCGTAATGGAAATGGGTTACGCGGGCGATCTGCAACTCGGCGCGCTTATCTCTACGGGCGTGGTTCTGCTGTTGTTTATCCTTATAATAAACCTTTTGACCGGGCTTGCAACGAGCGGCGGCAAAAAGGATAAAACACATAAAAAACGCTCTATAGAGCCGCTTGCAAAATTTTTCCACGCGATAAAAATAGAAAAAATCGGAAAGATAGTCGCTTACGTTTCGGCGGTTATCGCGTCGATAGGGCTTATATCGATAATCCTTTTCGTCTGCGTGAACGGTATTCCGCATTTAACTACGCAACTTCTGTTCGGCAAATATTCGGTAAGAAACATTTCGATTTTCCCAGCAATCGTAACTACTCTTATGACGGTAGGGATAAGCCTCGTGATAGCCGTTCCGATAGGCGTGTTTACGGCGATTTTCCTGAACGAATACTCCAAAAAAGGAAGCAAAGTAGTGAGAATAATCCGTTCGGCGATAGACATATTAGCGGGCGTTCCGTCTATCGTGTACGCGCTGTTCGGCATGGTTACTTTCGTTGCCTGGTTTAACGGCAGACAGTCGATATTGGCTGGCAGTCTTACGATTGCCATAATGCTTTTGCCGACGGTCGTCAGATCCACCGAAGAAAGCCTTAAATCGGTATCGGACGCTTTGCGAGAGGGCAGTCTTGCGCTCGGCGCGGGCAAGGTAAGAACGATTTTCAAAGTCGTTTTGCCCGGCGCGCTCCCCGGCATCGCTTCGGCGATAATACTCGCTATGGGCAGGGTCGTATCAGAATCCGCTCCGTTCGTCTACACGATGGGCAACTGTCTTACGACTATGCCGAAAGGCGTAATGAGCGACGGCACGACTTTGGCGGTCGCGCTGTATACTCTCGCGGGCGAAGGGCAATATCTTAACGAAGCCTACGCTACGGCGTTCGTGCTGCTCGTAATCGTACTCGCGCTTAACCTGCTGGCAAACTTAATAACCCAAAAACTCGATAAAAAATTAAAAGGTAGCAAAAATGGAAAATAAGAGAAAAGACGAATTCGGGAAAAACGTATCCGTTAAAAACGCAAATCTGTGGTACGGCGATTTTCAGGCGATAAAGGACGTAAGCATAGAGATACCCGAAAAACAGGTTACGGCGTTTATAGGTCCTTCGGGTTGCGGCAAGTCCACTTTTCTGAAATGCTTCAACCGAATGAACGACCTCGTAGAGGGATGCAGAATAGAGGGCGAATTTTTAATAGGCGAAACGAATATATACGATAAGATAGACGTAAACGAACTTCGCAGAAAGGTAGGCATGGTCTTTCAGAAACCCAACCCGTTTCCGATGAGCGTGTACGACAACGTCGCCTACGGTCCGAGGACTTTCGGTATAAAGAAAAAATCACAGTTGGACGAAATAGTGGAAAAATCGCTTAAAGGCGCGAGCATGTGGGAAGAACTCAAAGACAGGCTCGGCAAATCTGCGTTAGGTCTTTCGGGCGGCCAGCAGCAAAGACTTTGCATAGCGAGGGCTCTCGCGACCAATCCCGACATACTCCTTATGGACGAACCGACTTCCGCGCTCGACCCCATATCGACGGGCAAAATAGAAGAACTTATCGAAGAACTCAAAGAAAACACGACTATAGTAATCGTAACGCACAATATGCAACAGGCCACGCGTATAGCCGATAAGACGGCGTTTTTCCTGCTCGGTGAACTCGTCGAATACGGCGATACCGAAAAAATATTTTCTTCGCCCGAAGATAAACGCACGGAAAATTATATTACCGGCAGATTCGGTTAAAAATTTCATACATACGCTTGAAAAAGGGAGGCAAATAGGTTATAATGAGCATAAGGGCAAAATACGAAAAAGAACTTAACGAAGTTTTCGTAAAACTTATCGATATGTGCCACATGGCGGAAATAGCCATAGAAAAGTCGATAACCGCGCTTAAAACGCGTAACGACGATCTCGCGCGCGAGGTTATGGAAAACGATAAAAACGTCGATCACGCCGAAAGGGAAATCGAGCAGGATTGCCTTAAAATTCTGCTTATGGAGCACCCCGTTGCGGGCGACTTCCGCGACGTTTCCGCCGCGCTGAAAATGATAACGGATCTGGAGAGAATAGCCGATCAGGCGGCGGACATATCCGAAATTTCTCTTCAATTCAAGGGCGAAGCGTTCATAAAAGAACCCGAACACATCGAGATGATGGCTAAAATAGTTTCGGGTATGGTAAAAGACGGCGTTTCGAGTTATATCAACCGCGATCTCGAACTCGCAAAAGGTCTTGACAAGCGCGACGACCGCGTAGACGAACTGTTCGAAACGGTAAAACGCGATCTCGTAGACCTTATAATGCAGAACCCGAAAAACGCCGATCAGGCTATACTCTTTATGATGATAGCCAAGTATCTGGAGCGTATCGGCGACCACGCGGTGAACATAGGCGAATGGGTTGAATATGCGTCTACTGGCGTACGACGATAACGAATAAAAACAGGAGAAACGTATGGACGAAAAGAAACTTATTTATTGTGTCGACGACGAGGAAAATATCCGCGAAGTATATTCTTACGCGTTGCAGGGCGCCGGTTTCGACGTCGAAACGTTCGACGGGTACGACTCGCTCGCGACGGCTCTCGAAAAGAGATTGCCCGATTTGCTGCTTCTCGACATAATGCTCGACGGCACGGACGGCTATCAGATACTTAAAAAACTACGCGATAATGCGACTACGGCTACTTTGCCCGTTATTATGGTTTCGGCTAAAACGACCGAAATCGACAAGGTAAAGGGGCTTGACCTCGGCGCTGACGATTATATTGCCAAGCCGTTCGGCGTACTCGAACTGATTGCCCGTATAAACGCCAAACTTCGCACGAGCGTAAAAGAAAGATCGATAGTGGCGTATAAAGATATAGTCGTCGACGACGTAAAAAGGTCGGTAACGGTGTGCGGCGAAGAAAAGGCTCTTACCTTAAAGCAGTACGAACTTTTGAAACTGCTTTGCAAAAAGGCCGAAAAAGTGCTTCCGCGCGACCAACTTTTAGATAAAGTATGGGGAACGAATTACGGCGAAACGCGAACGCTCGATATTCATATCGGCGATCTTCGCAAAATTTTGGAGAACTCCTCGGCGGAGATTGCCACCGTAAGGGGAGTAGGGTATACGTTAAAATGAAAAAGAAACTTATAATTTTCAATATAGTAATAATAACGCTCGCTCTTCTCGTGATGTTCTTCACGGGGATTTCGGTGAGCGAAAAATCTTATAAGGCGGAAGCCGAAAAAAACATAGTCGCGCTCACGAAAGTTTACGTCGCGAACTATAACGGCCATATCACCGAAAACGTTCCGAAAGACACTCGCGTTACGGTAGTGAATGAAAACGGTATCGTTTTAGCCGACAGCGAAGACGAAAAGATAGTCGGAACGGAGCACGGCGACAGAAAAGAGATAATGACGGCTATGGCGGGTAAACCCGAAACCGTTACCAGAAAAAGCGCGTCTACGGGCAGAGATATGGTTTACTACGCCGAAAAAGTTCAGACGGGCGAAACTTTCGTTATCGTCAGGGTGTCTATCCCCGTCGAGAGCGTAAAAGGGTACGTCTGGAAAATCGTTCCCACGTGCGTATGGGTGCTCGTAAGCGCGTTGTTCATATCCTACGTTACGAGTATTTTAGTTGCCGACGCGGTTATAAAACCGCTTAAAGACGTCAAGAATAATCTTGCGGCGGTCGGCAACGGCGAAACGAGAGCCGCAAGCAAACCTACGGGCGACGCGGAGATCGATGGAATAACCGCCGAAATAGACGGCGTTGCGCAAAAACTCAACGACAGCGTTAAAGAGGCTACCGCCGAAAAGGAACGGCTCGATTATATATTGAATAACGTTTCGGACGGTATAGTGGTAATCGACGAAAACGGAAACGTCGAAGTTACCAACAAAGTCGCCGACGGAATTTTCAGCGGGGCGGGCGCGATAGGCAAGACCTATTCGGTTTTAACCGCCGACGAAAAAGTGCTTGCGGCGATAGAAAATTGCGTAAAGACGAGAGAAAGCGGCTCGGTCGAATTCGAAGAAGACGGCAAAACATATATGGTCGCGCTCAACTTGCTCGATAACGGCTACGTCGTTCTGGTCGCTTCCGACATAACGGCGGTGAGAAAGGGCGAAAAGATGCGAAGCGAATTTTTCGCGAACGCCTCGCACGAACTCAAAACTCCGCTTACCGCGGTCAAGGGCTTTAACGATCTGATAGCGTTGAAGACGAACGACGAAGAGATAAAAGAGTTTACTAAAAAAACGGATAAGGAACTTAGCCGTATATTGACGCTCATTTCGGATATGCTCGATCTTTCGCGGCTTGAAACCCAAAGGGAAGTGAAAGCCGAAGATATAAATCTCGTCGAAGTCGCCGAAGAAGTCAGAAGCAGCCTTGCGGGTCTTGCCGAAAACAAAAATATTTCGGTAACCGTTTCGGGCAAAGGGCGTATAAACGCCGAAAAAGAACACGCGGTCGAACTCGTTAAAAACCTCGTCGAAAACTCTATCCGCTACGGTAACGACGGCGGCTACGTCAAGGTGAACGTCGCCGAAACCGATGAAAAAACCGTTCTTACCGTCGAAGACAACGGCGTAGGCATAGAAGAAAAACATCAGGCGCGTATATTCGAAAGATTTTACCGCGTGAACAAATCCCGCTCCCGCGAGAGCGGCGGAACGGGGCTCGGACTCGCGATAGTAAAACATATCTGCGCGCTGTACGGGGCGGATATAAATCTTGCTTCGGTTTACGGCAGCGGAACTAAAATAACCGTTACTTTTTACAGGCGTTAAACGCGATTTTGCGACGAAAAAATCTTTCACGATAATTACAAGCAGGTATCATACCGCAATCATAACGGTATAGTAGAATGAAATCACTTCAAAGGGGTAACCCGAAGAAGTTAAAATTGCTCACACAGGTTTTTTCTTGTTTCAATTATTTCTCCATTGTATCGAGGGGCGGGATATTTTTATC
>USOJ01000085.1 GCA_900556195.1 uncultured Eubacteriales bacterium | reverse complement strand
GCATAGCGAAGTCCGGATTGGTAACGAAATCTTTTTCCGGAACGACGATATCGCCGCTCGGGATATATTCGGCTTCGGCGGTCAGAAATCTTACGCCGAGATATTTTTCAACGTAGCCGTACGCGGAATACATAAGTCCTCTGCTCGTTTTCGCGACGAGGTATATATTACCGTTGCGACCGAAAATTCCGTAACCGTCGCCCTTTATATCCGCGGCAAACGCTTCGTAATCGGCATCGCTTATATCAGCCGCTTTACCGATAGAAAAATAGTTTCCGTCGCCTTTTACGGTCGAAATACCAAGCGTAACGCCCGTAACTTTCGTAATGTATTCTTTTAATTTTTCGGCGGCGTAAACGACGCAGTCGTCCGCCGCCGAAGGAATGATTATGTTCTTAAAATTCATCTTAAATTGGTTCAGTTAAGCACTATGAGCGCGCCTTCGCCCGCGTCGAGTGTGAGCGGAATGCTTCCACCTACCACGTCCGCTCCGACGGCTCTTTGAATAATGGTATATCTGTAATTCTTTTTATCGAACGAAAGAGTTACTTTCGCTTTTTCTTTGCGGTTATAGTTTACGACGTAAAGCGCGGTTTTGCCCTTATAGTTGAAACAACCCACTACGCAATCGTCGCCCGTAACGCCCGTAAGTTCGTAATATTTACCGCTTGAAATTATCTCTTCGCCGGGTTTGCCGTTCTTTACGATGGCGTCGTTCGCGGTTTTACCGTGTACGATAACGCCTTCGTTCATCGCGTTCATGAGATATTCGTCCACGGCGGCGACTTGTTCGTTCGCTCTTTTTGCGTAATAATACCATTGAGTTAAGTTACCGTCCGCGCCGATAAGTCCGCAACGGTTGAAATCGTAAGTACCGCCTTCCTGTTGAGCGAAATAATAAGGCTGAACGAGCGGGAAATACTCTATCGCTTTCGCGCCGTAGGCAAGCGACGAGTTTACGTCGTATAAAAGTTCGCCTTCGCTCGGATAGGGGTCTACCGACGGAATCCATTCCGCGGTGTCGTTCCATTGTCCGCCCGCCTGCAACATACGCCAGAACGGAACGCCGTATTGATTAGCGTATTTTCGGTAAACCGAAAGCATGTCGTTAAGAAGCGACACGACGGTCGTTTCCGGTGTTTTTGCGGAAGTATACGGATATTGCGTTACCGAAAGCATTGTCGGCTGAACGAGTTCGAAATACTTTTGAAGATATTCGTCGAAGCCTATCGGATCGGAATATCCCCAGAAGTTGTTTTCGCCTGCCCAGTAACCTATCGAATTGATGTAAACGTCCATTCCTCGCGTATTTTCAAGCGAATAAAACGCGTCGTGCAGAACGCCTAAGTTTGGCAATTGTTCGGTAAACGGTTCGTCTACGCCGAGTATACCGAGAACGCAATTACGTTTGCCACCCTTACCGTCGTCGAGAATATCGTCTATAATCTGCGATAATTTTTGTTTACCCGCTTCGGTGGCGAGTTCCATGTTCTCTATCGGATATTTTTCGGTACGCGTACCGAGTTGACCGAGCACGTAATACGTATCTACGTAGTAGCCCAGACCGTACTTTTCGCATAGGTCGAGCGCCTTTTTGATATTCGTGTTCGAGCCGCCCGTCGTCCAACGGTCCGGAGAATAGAATAAGGTGTTTATGCCCGCTTTTTCAAGCGCGTCGAAATAATAATCGGTAAGCAGATCGGGCTTCGCGTTGCCGTCGGTACTGCCGCCCGAAGCGTGCGGAACGTAGAAACCGCCTATCGGCATAACGTCCGCCCCGCCCAAATATTCGTAATAGAGCGAATACACTTCTTTTTCTTCGCGCGCCGCGCTTTGCGAGTACGCCATACCGTCCGTATAGAGTTTTACGTCGCCTTTTACCGCGGCGCTTCCGTCGTTATTGCTTTTGCCCTTACAACCGAGCGTACAGCCGAGCGCGACAAACGCCGCCAAAGACGCGGAAATTATTTTTTTATTCATATATCTTTATCCTTTAATCAAAACGATTTCTTTTACGTAACTTTGGTTTATTTTTACGACCGCGTTCGCCTCGTCGGAAGAAATTTCGTCCGTAAGTCTGGCCACGTCGACTTCTTGTCCGAGCGATTCGCCGTTTATATAGAGTTTTATCGTTACCGTCGTTTCGTTCTTTATCGTTATTTCTATGCCGAGTTTTACGCCCGCATTAAACTTCGTGTGATCGTAAGTCGACAATTCGACCCTTTTCGCAGGTTCTGCGAAAACTCCGCCGTTATTATACGCAAGCCTGAACAAGCCGCCGCGGAAAAAAACGCCGTAACTGCCGATCATAAAATACGTTCCGCCGTCGTTGTTTCCGTCGGCATAGGTAAGGCTCTGAACGTCGAAATTAAACGTTTTACCGTACCCCGCGACTCCGTCGTAAGTATACGTTAAGTTGTCCGAATCGAGCGTTACCGTTTCGGGCGGAGCGGGAAGATCCCTCGTCGGTTCTCCGAACATAATCGCCTTTACGTTGTAAATCTCGGTTTCGGTAACGCCTATCGACAAAAGATAGTTTTCAACCTTTTTGGAAAGCGTATCGCCCTCGTAATCGGACTTCAACTTATTCATAAACGGAGTGAACCGATACGTCGTACTTTCTTTATTTCTCATACCGAACGCCGAAAAAGAAGTGATTTCGTAGTCCTGAATAAGAGTTTTTTCGTCAACGCCCAAAAGCGCGTTAATAAGAAAACTTACCGTTCCCGTTCTGTCCGCTCCGCCCGTACAGTGAATATAGACGGGGTAACGAGTTTCGTCGGCAAGCGCGGAAAACACCTTTTTATATCCCGCCGCGTCGGTAAACGCAGACAAATAACCGCCTACGTTGTAGTATTCGAGTCTGGCGTTCGGGATAGGGCTTTCCGTTAAACCTTTATTTTCCGCTTGACTACGAAGATCGAAGTCGGTCTTTACGCCGAGAACTTCACCCATATACTTCTTGCCTGCGGCGTTAAGGACGATATTGTCGTACACGGACCAGTTGGCGTTCTGCGAAAGTTGCCCACCGCGAAAAATCTTGCCCTGAACGGTAGTCTTTCCGCTTTCGGTCTTATATCCGCCGAGGTCTCTTACGTTGCACAGTCCGCCGATTTTCATAACTCTCGGACCGATATCCGTGGTCTTGAAAGTTGCCGTAGCCGACTTATTACCCGCTTTTCTTACGGCGGTAACTCTGACGTTGTAGGTCGAATCCTTATAAAGATTGTAGACGTTGAGTTTTCTCGACGTAGCCGACATAGTTTGCTTTTCGGCGTCCGAAAAGTCGTCTTTCAAACCAAATTCTATCTCGTACTCTTCTACGTTTTCGAGATTACTTTCCCACTTGATCTGAATTTTATCGTAGGCTTCGTCTTCGCCGCTTTCTGTGGCGTAATCGGTAACTTTTACGTCGTCGCCCGTCGCCGTAAGATAATTTCTCAACTTTTGAGTATAGCCGTAAACGCCGTCTTCGGGACCCGTTATTTCTAATTTTTCGACTACGGGCGGATCGTCGTCATCGCCGGGATCTTCGCCCGGATCGGACGGGTCGTCGGTTTTACCCGGTTCTTCGGTAGAAGCGGGCGTTTTCGTTTTCTCTTTACATCCGACCGCAAAAGCCGAACAAGAGAATAAAAATGCCAAACTTAACAACAAGATTAAAAACTTCTTCATTTTTTCTTTCTCTTGATAAACGGAATCGCCGCGAGCGCGATTAAGGGTAGCGATAGCCCGACCGAAGAAGCGCAACCGCTCTTTGCCGAACTGCCGTTCATATCGCCGCTCGAAATTTTATTGCCTATAAGGTCTTTATCGTCGGGCTTCGTCTTATAGTCGTAATCGGGAGTTTTCCTCCACAGATTGGACTTATATTCGGGAGTCGGCAATAACGTTTTCGCGTTTTCGTGATCGGTGTCTTTTATCGACAGATTGTCTATCGTGAAATTGCCCACGTCGTTATATTCGATGCCTTTCGTTTCGATACCCGTGTTACCCGCCGTAAAGATACGCACGTAACCCGTTTTTACCTTTCCGAAATCGTACGTAAAATACGGTTCGCCCCAGTCGGGATCACCGTCTGTTTTCATAAACAACTCAACGAGCCCGTCGGTTACGGCGAATTTTACGTTAATGACTTCCCCGTCGTACTTCGTACTCCACGGGTTGAAATCGGTCATATATTGCGGATCCGTTACGTTATTCCAGTTACCGTTGTTATCCCACAGCATATAATGCACGTTCGCGGGTTTAACGAAATTTTCGACGCCCGGAACGACTCTTCCGAGTTGTAACCACGTAGAATATCTCGTCGTGGTATCGGGGGTTTCGTCTATCGAGTTCACTCCGAAAGCGATTCCGAACCAGGAATTTATAAGCGAAACTACGTTGCCGTTATCGTCGAAAGTAGCCGTTCTCGCCATGTCCGTTATATCGAAAGAGAGTTCGAAATTCGAATATTTATAACGCGTAGAAATATACGCCGCCGCGGTATTCTTAAATCTGAGCGCGCCGTTTTCGACCGAAAGCGAAGACGGAGTTATCGGCGAAGCCGTACTCGCGCTGTAAAACACGTTCGAGTTATATCCGTTTTTATCGAAAGTTTCGGTATAATCGATAGTTTCGGGCGCGTCGTACTCGTAGACGAGAATTTGCGGATCGGAAAGCGTTATTTCGTTTCTGCCGCTCGAAATATAAGAAATATATCCTTCGGGATTGACGTTAAGCCCGTACCCCGAAACGAGTTTGGTTTCGGAACTCGCGCCGGTCGGCAACACCGAAACGGTAAGATTGCAGTCCGTATCGACGAAAACTTTGAAAGTAACGTCGCGGTTGATTTTTATCGCGCCTATTACCGTGGGAGCG
The DNA here is from genome assembly GCA_900556195.1 of uncultured Eubacteriales bacterium. Classification (GTDB taxonomy): domain Bacteria; phylum Bacillota; class Clostridia; order Christensenellales; family Borkfalkiaceae; genus UBA10281. The sequence goes on along the minus strand of USOJ01000085.1, from coordinate 1,142 downwards.
TAAACGGAGATTTCTCCGTCTTTCGTATACTCCGAAACGCCTATCGAAAATTTCTTGCTTGCGGAATCGTAATTCACTTTAACCGCGAAAGAATCTTCCGCGCCCGTTTCGTTTTTGAGATTATTAAGCCCGAACGCCATCGAAAAGTTTCCGTCTTCGGCAAGCGAAGAAAAGTTTAACGTCGAAGAAAAATCAAGCAGAGTCGTAACGCCGTATTCTTTTAAGTTGAAAGCCTTCGTCTTGGTCGTGAGTTTTTCTTTTTCAGAAAGAGTATTGAATTTTGCCTTGCCGTTTTCGGCAGCGACTTTGCCCGTTGTCAAAAAATCGCCGCTGTTGATGCTCGTATCGTCTATCGACGTCGAAGACGCTATGTAAACTTCGGACGAGCCCGCTTTTGCCGTAACGGCGTTCGCTAATAAACCCGCTCCTGCCGACGGCAACAGCCGCGGCGGCTATTAAAAGTTTATATTTTTTCACTTTGACCAATCCGCCCAGTTTTCGTTTATTTTAGCGACGATTTTATTCCATATACCGTCCGCCGTGAGTTTGTCTTTCGAGTTACCCGCGCAAAGCGACTGCGCGTAAGGAACGCTCGCAAATTGGTTGGTATTATTGTTGATAAAGAGTTTCGACTTCGTTATCGTATTCGTAACCGCGTTCATCTCTTTTGAAAGAGTGAACTGCTGTTTGTGCCAGTTATCGAGCGTATTTACGTTAAATTTGCTCTCGTCGGAAAGTCTTGCCGAGTTAGGCAAACCCGTTACGGTCATGAATTTCGCAAGACCTTCGTCGGAATAGAAGTATTTCAAAAATTCCTTACTGCCTTCTTTTGCTACCGAGTATTTGGGAACGAATACGTATTGTTCGGCGGCGTTGTTATAAAGCAGGTTTCTTGCTTCTTTAATGCGGTTAAAGTCGTTCCGGCTGCAAAGGCTGCTGCTCGTCGCGCCCGCGTCTACTTCCGAAATTATCTCCGAAAGAGTCGCGTCGTCCATTTCGGTATCTTCGAGTTTTTCTACGATAGAACTTATAACCGGCATCTTCATCATGCCGAAATTGTTTTTCGTACCCGTAGACTCGTTCATAAGCCAACTTCCGTTTACCATAAACACGGCTTCGCCGTCAAGGAACAACGTCTGAAC
>USOJ01000084.1 GCA_900556195.1 uncultured Eubacteriales bacterium | reverse complement strand
TCAAGTCATTAACCGCGATTACTCATAAAAAATAAGCGCCGCTTTGCATTTTTTGCAAAGCGGCGCGTAAAAAACGGGTTTAACCGCCCGGATAGACGGGTAAATCGAAAAATCCCGAACAAACTTCCTGCGTGTATTCCTGACACTGAGGAATGGTAGCGTAGCCGTAAGACGGCAACAAAATTTCAACCGTCATGACGACCTTCATTATAATGGTTACGCAACACGAAACGGTGAACGTAGCCGTGTCGGTGTAAATCCCCTCGGGCGCGACGATAGAAACTACCGCGTCGACCGTAAACGGGATTATCGACGGTTCGGGTATGTACATTATTATATCCTGATCGATAGCAACGCTCGACTGCGCCGTGCCCTGTACTCCGTTCGCGTCGGTGTAAACGACTTCCATAGGAACGGTAACGGTGGCCTGAACTCTGGCAAATCTCTGCCGATCCGGCAAACGATCTATCTTTATATTGGTAACCGTACCCTGATTGGTGGTGCTGCGCGCGCTTAAAAACGTCAGCGGGTACACGGGGTTTTCGGGATTGAAACCCGTCAAAGCCAGCGTTATACCTTCTTCCTGCGTTTGTCTTATGCACGCGTCGAATACTTTTTGCGCCTGAATAACGACTCTTTCGCAAAGCCCGTTCATAGGATTACCGGTTATTCTGCCGGGACCTCTGTCCGTGGCGTTGGTGGTAAAGAACGACATATATGACCTCCTTGAAACGCTCTCGATATAATATATGCCGTTTTTACGCTATAATGTGATATTTTTTAAGTATAAGATATAATCCGCGGAAAACCACCCTTTGGGGAATAACCGCGCGTACTCCGATCTTCGGGATTGCCACTCTACGCTTGCGATGACAATACTCGGGAAAGCGCGACGAATTCGGCGGTCGACAGGGTTTCGCCGCGGGCGGTTTTATCGCCCTTTACCGCGATAACCGCTTCTTCGGCTTTTTCGCGGCTTAAACCGAAACTCTGCATTAAGTTATTTACGAGCGTTTTTCTGCGCGACGAAAACGCGCTTCTTACGACGCTGCGGAAAGCCTTCGCATTTACGCCCGCAAATTTATTCCGATCGATTTTTATAACCGCCACCGCCGAATCGACGTTCGGCGCGGGATAAAACATATCGCGCGGAATACGCATTACTTTTTCGGCGTTGCCGATAACGTCTATCGCCAAAGTCAACGCTCCGTAATCGGCGGTAGACGGCTTGGCGCACATGCGGTCGGCGACTTCTTCCTGCACGGTTACGGCAATAAGATCGACCTTATCGCTCTCTTCTAAAAACTTCATTAAAATAGGCGTGGTTATATAATAAGGCAGATTAGCCACGATAGAAAATCTGCCGCCTGCGATATTCTCTATCTCGGCGGTAGGTATTTTCATTACGTCTTTATAGACGATTTCTACGTTTTTCGCATCCTTTAACGTTTCGGCTAAAACGGGCTGCAATTTTTTGTCGATTTCAAACCCGATTACTCTCTTTACCTTTTTTGAAAGAGCGGAAGTTAAAGTACCCGCGCCGACTCCTATTTCGACGACGGTATCGTTTTCGCCGACGCCCGTTTTATCGACGAGCGCGGAAAGCAGATTTTCGTCGGTAAGAAAGTTCTGACCGTATCTTTTTTCGAAACGAAAACCGTTTTTTCTCAATACTTCTCTGACTTGCATTACTTTATAAATTCTCTGATTTTAAGCGGAACGCCCGTTTCTTCGGCTATCTTTTTGCAAAGCGCGATATTCTCTTCGCCTATACAGTCCACTATTGAAAAATTGGTCGACAAGCCCTTTTTTCTGCACTCTTTTGCAAAATCTATCAAAGCCGCGAAAGCGTCTTCGCCGAAAACGGGGCGGCACACGTCGTAATATTCTTCTTTACTGCCCGCATTAAGGCTTACGTTTACCTTATCTACGCCCTCGGCGAGTTCGTCGACGATATTTCTGCCGTTTATCAGGTTGCCCTGCCCGTTGGTGTTGAGTCTGACGATATAACCGCGTTTTTTTAGTTCTTTGCCGATTTCTACGAGTTCTTTTATTCTGAAAGTCGGCTCGCCGTAACCGCAAAATACGACTTCGTTATAGTTTTTGTCGGGAAGCGACGCTATAACTTCTTCGGCGGTCGGTTCTTTTGAAAGCCAAAGGTCGTTGCCGTAATAATTCGGGTTGACCGCGCGCACGCAAAAGCGGCAGTCGTTACTGCACCGATTTGTAAGATTGATATAAAGATTTCCGTCTAATTCGTAACAATAAACGTCCATAAGTCAAACTCCGAATAATCTCTTCGCGTTTTCGCGTATATACTTTGCGGTAAATTCTTCGTCTTCGCCTTTCACGGCGGCTATTTTTTTAAGAACGTATTTCACGTTTTCGGGCTTGTTCGTCGTTCCGCGGAAGGGTTCTGGCGTGAGATAGGGGCAGTCGGTTTCGGTTAAAATTCTGTCCGTCGGAACGGCGTTGATAACCTCTTCTTTTTTTGCGTTTCTGAAAGTGATCACGCCGCCAAACGAAAAATACCCGCCCAAATCCGCTATTTCTTTCACGCTTTCCGCGCTGCCCGCGTAGCAGTGAAGCAAAAAGCCGCGTTTTATAACCGATTTATGTCTTTTAAGAAAATCTACGGTTTTCCGATGCGCTTCGCGGGAATGTACGACGAAAGGTTTACCGAGATCGTCCGCAATCTCGACTTGCCTTTCGAACGCCCTCGTCTGCTCTTCTTCGGTGGATTTATTCCAATAAAAATCGTACCCGGTTTCGCCTATCGCCACGCATTTATCGCGTTTCGCCAATTCTATAAAAGTTTTTTCGGCGTCTTTATCGAAAGTTTTCGCTTCGTCCGGGTGAACGCCCGCCGAAAAATAAACGCAATCGTACTTTTCGGCTTGCTCCGCCGATTTTACGGACGACGGGATATCGAAACCGCTGTTTATCATGAGTTCTCCGCCGTTTGCGAGAAAACTTTCTACGATTTCGTCTTCGATTCCGTCGTATTTATTATCGCAAAGGTGCGAATGTACGTCGACTAAAATCATCTTACGGTCGCCCCGTCGGGAATACCCTCTTCGGGCGAAACGATTTTAACTTTGCCGTCCGCTTCGGCGCAAAGCACCATACCTTTGCTTTCTACTCCGCAGAGTTTTGCGGGTTTAAGGTTGGCGACAAGAACTACCGTTTTCCCGACAAGTTCTTCGGGTTTATAATATTCGGCTATACCGCTTGCGACGGTTCTTACTTCGTTGCCGACTTTAAGAGTGAGTTTCAAAAGTTTTTTTGACTTTTCGATCTTTTCGCAAGCCGTAACGAGCGCGGTTTTAAGCGATATTTTGGCAAAATCGTCGATAGTAATTTCGGGTTTTTCTTCCGCTGCCGGCTCTTTCGGCAGATATTTTCGTTTTATCTCTTCCGCCGCCTTCAAAACGTCTTCGGTTTCTCTTCTCGCGAACAGAATTTCGGGGTTTTCGCATACCTTCGTTCCGTCGGCGTAAAGTCCGAATCTGCCCATATCTTTATAGTCGCGGAAAGGCGCGTTGAGTTGTTTAAGTATCTTATCCGCGCTTTCGGGCATTACGGGTTCTATAAGCGAAGTGGCGATGACGATCGTTTCGGTAAGATTGTAAAGCACTTCTTTAAGGCGCGGTTTCGTTTCGTCGCTCTTCGCGAGTACCCACGGAGCGGTTTCGTCGATATACTTATTCGCTCGGCGCAGAAGCGTTAAAATTTCTTCCGTCGCGTCGGCGAGTTTTTGTTCGTCCATTAACTTCGCGACTTTTTCGTACGCCGAAGTCGCCGCCGAAATAAGTTCGTCGTCTACCGCTTCTTTTACGCCGCTTCTTTCGACTACCCCGCCGAAGTATTTATTGCTCATGGCGACGGTACGCTTTACGAGATTGCCGTAAACGTTGGCAAGTTCGGCGTTTAATCTGTCGTTCATCATCGTCCAGGAAATAAGCCCGTCGTTATCGAACGGAACGGAAGCGCAGACGTAGTACCTTACGGAATCAACCCCGAAAACGCTTGCCAGATCGTCGGCGTAAAGCACGTTGCCTTTCGACTTCGACATCTTGTCGCCGTCCTGCAAAAGCCACGGATGCCCGTAAATTCTCTCGGGCAACGGAAGCCCCAGAGCCATAAGGAAAATCGGCCAGTATATGACGTGGAAGCGGATAATGTCCTTGCCCACCACGTGCAAATCGGCAGGCCAGTATTTTTTGAAAGTTTCGCTGCTGTTGCCGTCGGCGTCGTAGCCGATACCCGTTATATAATTCGCCAGAGCGTCGAGCCAGACGTAAACGACGTGTTTATCGTCGAAATCGACCGGGACGCCCCATCTGAACGACGTACGCGACACGCATAAATCCTGTAACCCGGGAAGAAGAAAATTATTCATCATCTCGTTCTTTCTCGAAACGGGAGCGATGAAATCCGGGTGCGAATTTATATAGTCGATAAGTTTGGGAGCGTACTTACTCATTCTGAAGAAATACGCTTCTTCGTGAGCCTTTTCGACGGGTCTTCCGCAGTCGGGGCATTTGCCGTCTTTCAATTGACTTTCCGTCCAGAACGACTCGCAAGGCTTACAATACCACCCTTCGTAAGCGCCTTTATATATATCGCCCTGATTATAAAACTTTCTGAATATCTTCTGAATTTGTTTTTCGTGATAATCGTCGGTAGTACGGATAAATTTATCGTAAGAAATATTCATAAGGTCGAGTACGTCCTTAATCTCCCCCGCAACCTCGTCTACGAATTGTCCGGGGGTTTTACCCGCAAGGCGAGCCTTGTCTTCTATCTTCTGACCGTGTTCGTCCGTTCCCGTCTGAAAAAACACGTCGTAACCCTGACGGCGTTTGAATCTTGCGAGAGCGTCGGTCATAATCGCTTCGTAGGTGTTGCCGATATGCGGCTTGGACGAAGTATAAGCGATTGCCGTCGTAACGTAAAATTTATCCTGCATAAAACTCTCCGCGCCCGCGCTTTTTCGAATTTACGGGCAAACATAATAATACGAGTTTAGTATACTATATTCCGCGAGAAAAGTAAAACGTAAAGCCGCATAAAAAAAGAACTTTATGAATAAAGTTCTACTATGAATCTGATTTTTCTGGCGGTTTTTATACTTTCTTGCGCAGTATTGGCGATAAACGACCCGAACGCGGTGTTATCGTCGCTGACGGTCGGGGCGAATAAAGCGGTTACCTTGTCGCTGTCGCTCGTTGCGATTTTTATAGTATGGTCGGGCGCGTTGCAAGTCGCCGAAAAATCGGGAATATGCGCTAAAATCGCAAAACTTCTGCGCCCTGCGATTCGGTTTTTGTTCGGCAAAACCGACGAAGAAACCGAAAACTTAATAGCCGTAAATATGAGCGCGAACATGCTCGGAATGGGCGGAATAGCGACTCCGCCCGCGATAAAAGCAACCGAACTTATGAACGCGAAAGGCAACTACGACGGCGCTGCTACGCTGTTTATCGTTGCGGCGACGAGCGTACAGTTATTGCCGTCTACCGTGCTTTCGCTTCGGCAGTCGCTCGGAAGCGAAGCCCCCGCGAGCATTTTATTGCCGACTATACTTTCGACCGCCCTTTCTTCGATTTTCGGGATTGCCGTTATGAAATCGACTACGATAAGGAGAAAAAAGAAATGAAGTACGCCGCTCTCGTCATTCCGATTATTTTTATAGCGTTATTCGTATACGCGGCGATCAAAAAAGTAAAAGTTTACGACGAATTTTGCGTCGGCGCGGCGACTGCGCTTAAAACGGTATACGGAATATTCCCCTACGTCGCGACCGTCGTTTTAATGACGGAATTATTCAAGGCGAGCGGACTGTCGGACAAACTTATAAATTTTTTATCGCCATTTTTCGGATTTTTGGGCGTTCCGAAAGAGATTACTCCGTTGGTGCTTATGAAGCCCTTTTCGGGCAGCGGAAGCCTGTCGGTCTTAGGCGATATTCTGCAAAAATACGGCGCGGATTCGTATATAGGCAGGGG
>USOJ01000083.1 GCA_900556195.1 uncultured Eubacteriales bacterium | reverse complement strand
ATTATATTATCCCCCTTGACTTATATTATTATATTCATAGGTTGTCCAAATTAGAACACCTTTCTATTATAACATTTTTTTTGATGTTTGCAAACTATTTTTTGGGAACGAAATACTTCGCCCTCCACTTCTCAAAAATTAATTTTTTTTGAATTTGGGAATTTAAGAAAATAAAAGCTGGGAAATAAATCATTTGGTGGAGGTGAGGAGAGTCAAACTCCTGTGTTGCATAAAAACAAAACGACCTTCTACATACTTAGTATCCGTTTAATCTCTTTTATCCGCTGCCCGGATACGGGTTACAGGATAACGTCGGTTCTTAAAAGCCCCCGAAACGATAGAACTACGCCGTTTCGGGCGTTCCCCGTCTGAAATTATGCCGCTATCGCTTCCGACGGGAAAAAGTGTAGCGACACCGCCGCGTTAATTAAGCAGCGAAAGCAAGATTATTGTTATATCTTACCGTGTTGTTTTCATTTTTAGCATTTGAATTTGCCCGCGTTTTAACGCAGCCGCAGCCCTGCGATATGCTTATATCGTTCCTTTTTTACACAGTCGAATTCGGTGCACCCCCGTTTTTACGTTAAATTTTATAATTTTTGATTTCACGCTTTACGGATCTGTCGAGATCTCTTTCTTTTATCGTTTGCTTTTTGTCGTAGGTATGTTTACCCTTACAAAGACCTATTTCGACCTTTATCAGAGATTGATTGAAATAGAGTTTAAGCGGAACTATCGTATACCCTTTTTCGTTGACTTTCCCGATAAGCCTATGTATTTCCGACTTATGCATCAAAAGTTTTCTGTCTCTGCGGCTATCCTTTACGTTATACGCTCCGCCTTTATCGTAAACGGCGACGTGCATACCTTTAATGAAAAGTTCGCCATTACCCGAAACCGAGCAATACGCGTCTTTAAGGGAAACGTTACCCGCCCTTATCGACTTAACTTCTCCGCCGTCGAGCGAAATACCCGCTTCGGCGGTTTCTTCGACGAAATACTCGAATCTCGCTTCTCTGTTATCGACTATAGTCCTCATACGCTTATTCTACCACATTTTATTCTCGTTTTCAAGTTTTAGCCGACCGTTTACAATCTTTTTTTGCAAGAATTATAAAATCAACCTTTTTCGTAGCGACGTTTGCGTCAAGAACGCCGATCCTGACCTCTTCGCCGAGTGAATACGATCGTTTACCCGAACGAAGCGAATACGTCTTTTCGTCGTAAACGTAATTTCCGCGAGGTAAATCTCCGATACGAGTGAAACCTTCTACGCCGTTTTCGAGTTCGCAGAACACGCCCGAAGAGTTGACTCCGCTTATTACCGCGTCGTATTCCATACCTACGCGCTCGCTCATATACGCCGCTTTGTAGATATCGTCTACCGCCCTTTCCGCATCGTCCGCTTTCCTTTCGTTTACGGAAGAACGCATAGCGGCTTCGGCGACGAAAGTCGAATATTTTTCTACGAGCGCCGTCATATCTCCGTCGAGCGAAGCCTTTACTATTCTATGCACTATAAGATCGGGATATCGCCTTATAGGGGAAGTAAAATGGCAATAACACTTACTTGAAATCCCGAAATGTCCGAGGTTTTGTTCGCTGTACTTCGCCTTTTGCATCGAACGCAACATTACTTTATTGACGACGGGATAAATCGGTTCGCCGTCTACTTTTTTTAGTACAGCCGAAAAATCCGACGGACGGCAGTCTTCGGGTCTCCACTTTACCGTTATGCCGAGAGTATTCAGAAACGCGATAAAACCGCTTGCTTTTTCGGTTGAAGGTTTTTCGTGTACGCGGTATATGCAAGGCAATTCGAGGTAGTAAAGATATTCCGCGATTTCTTCGTTGCAAAGCACCATAAACTCTTCGATAATCTTATACGCGTCGAGACTCGTTTGGGGTTCGACGTCGATTTTTCCGTCGTTCACAGTTATGTGGCTGTCTTTTACGTCGAGGTCTATACTTCCCCTTTCCGCTCGTTTTTTTGTTAAAACGAGTTGAAGAGAGCGCATATTTCCAATCATCGGAACGAGTTCGCAGTATTTTTGCTTCGTTTCTTCATCGCCGTCAAGAATAGCCTGAACGGCGGTATACGTCATACGCTTTTTAGATTTAATTACGCTTTTATAAATTTCTCTGTTGACGATTTCGCCGTTTTTATCTATTTCGATAATACACGATAGCGTAAGCCTTGCTTCGTTTTCGTTAAGCGAACATATTCCGTTGGAAAGTTCTTTTGGCAGCATAGGTATAACCCTGTCGGGAAAGTACACGCTCGTAGTTCTTTCGTAAGCCTCTTTATCCAATTCCGACCGAGGTTTTACGTACTCGGAAACGTCGGCGATATGCACGCCCAAAAGATAATTACCGTTTTTAAGTATCTCGACTTCAACCGCGTCGTCGAAGTCTCTGCTGTCTTCTCCGTCTATCGTAACAATCAAACGGTCGGTATAGTCTTTTCTGCCGATAATCGCGCTATCGGGTACTTTTTGAGATATTTCTTCGACTTCTTTTTTTACGTTTTCCGAAAACTTTTCCGAATAGCCGAAAGACGTTATCACGGAATTTTCTTCAACGAACAAATCTCCGCTTTTACCCAAGATTTCTCTGACTTTTCCTTCGGGAGCGTCGTTTTCGGGAAAGGAGACTATATCGACGATGACTTTATCGCCTATTTTGGCTTTACCCGCAAGCGAAAACGGCACGCGGATATCGTTGAAATAATTCTTGTCGTCGGGACGGACGAAACCGAAAGTTTTCTCTTTATAATACGTTCCGCCCGTGGATAAAACGCCTCTCGAAACGATTTTAACGACTTCCGCTTCGTCAGACGAACCGCGGTCGCTTTCGACTTTACGGATAAACACTTCGTCTTTATGGCACGCGCCGTTAAGGCGTTTATGCGGAATAAAATAATCGTTGCCGTCATCACCCGTAACGAATGCGAAACCGCGTTCGTTTCCGCGGATCACGCCCTTTATAAAACTGCAGTCTTCGGGGCGTAAAAACTTGCCGTCTGCGTAAACGACTACGCAGTCTTTTTCTAAACGGCGCAGCACGTCTTCTATCGCTCGCCTTTCAAAGGTCGATTTAGTACCTAATTCGGCAAATATTCTCTTTTTACCGTAGCCTATCCATTCACCCGAAGCGAATTTATCGGCTATAACATTATATACGTTCATAAAAAAATAAGCGGACGCTTCAAAAGCGTCCGCAAAGAAACGAAGATTATCAGTCCGTAATACGGAAAACGATAACGCAAAACGCAATCATAACGGCTGCCAGAACGGTTACCGCAACGACCGTAAGTCTTCTTAACTTATGTTCCATGGTTTTGCCTTTATTCTTACCGTAAAAGGTTTCTTGCTGACCGCCGAGAGCGCTGATACCGTTCGAGTTGCTCGACTGCATCATTACGACGACTATAACGAAAATCGCGCAGATAATCGCAACGATGAGAAGCGGGATACATACCGCCGACGCAGTTTCGAATTTTATAAGTAAATTTTCTAACATTTTTATTCTCTCCCGTAACAGGATTTAATCAAAGCGTTACTATTTTAGCATAATCTTTACGCAAAAGCAAGCGTTTAGAAGCCGATAATGCGAAATTATTTAACGATTAACGATTTTCCCGTCATTTCCGCGGGAGCGGTTTCGCCCATAACTTCCAAAAGCGTAGGAGCGATGTCCGCCAGAATACCTCCGTCGCGAAGCGTCACGTTTTTCAGGTTTTCGCTTACGAGAATAAACGGAACTCTGTTGGTGGTGTGAGCGGTAAACGGCGAACCGTCTTCGGCGATCATCTTATCCGCGTTACCGTGGTCTGCGGTTATAAGACAACTTCCGCCCTTTTTAAGCACGGCTTCGGTTATTTTGCCTACGCAATCTTCAACCGTCTTGACTGCTTTTACAGCGGCTTCCAAAACGCCGGTATGACCGACCATGTCGCAATTCGCGTAATTGAGTATAATTACGTCGAATTTATCGGAATCGATTTCTTGAAGCACTTTATCGGTTACGAGATACGCACTCATTTCGGGCTGCAAATCGTAAGTCGCAACCTTCGGCGAAGGAATAAGATCTCTGTATTCGTTCTTTTCGGGTTCTTCTACGCCGCCGTTGAAGAAAAACGTTACGTGGGCGTATTTCTCGGTTTCGGCGATACGGAGTTGAGTATAACCGTTATCGGCAAGGTATTTACCAAGCGTGTTATGAAGTTCCTGCTTCTTGAATGCGATTTTTACGTGCTTGAAAGTTTCGTCGTATTTGGTAAAACCGACGTAGTTAAGCCCTAAAAGTCCCGTCTTTCTTTCAAAGCCGTTGAATTCTTCTTCGGTGAAGGCTCTCGAAATTTCTCTCGCTCTGTCCGGGCGGAAGTTGAAGAATATAACGCTATCGCCTTTTTCGATCAATCCTACGGGTTTATCGTTTTCGAAAATATTCGTGGGAACGATAAATTCGTCGGTAACGCCCGATTTATAACTCTCTTCAATCGCTGTCTTCGCGTCGGTCGCCTTTATCCCGTTTCCGATAGTCATCGCTTCGTACGCTTTGACTACCCTTTCCCAACGGTTATCTCTGTCCATAGCGTAGTATCTGCCGCTTATCGTGGCTATTTTGCCTACGCCGACTTTTTTCATCTCGTCTTCGAGTTCGGCGATAAATTCCGCGCCGCTCGTAGGAGATACGTCTCTGCCGTCCATAAAGCAATGAACGAAAACGTCTTTTACTCCGCGTTTTTTTGCCATTTCGAGAAGCGCGAACAAATGCGATATATGACTGTGAACGCCGCCGGACGACAATAATCCGTACAGATGAAGTTTTTTGCCCGAATTCTTCGCGCCGTCCATAGCGGAAACGAGTTCTTCGTTTTCAAAGAAGTCGCCGTCCTGAATAGCCTTGGTGATACGGGTTAAATCCTGATATACGATTCTGCCCGCGCCCATATTGAGGTGCCCGACTTCGCTGTTACCCATTTGTCCGTCGGGAAGACCTACCGAAAGTCCGCTCGCGCCAAGATTGGTCGACGGATATTTCTTCATAAGATTTTCTATAACGCCCTCGTGAGCGATCTCTATCGCGTTTCCGTATTTATCCTTGTTAAGTCCGTATCCGTCCATAATGAACAGACATACGGGTCTGGTTTTCATTTTTACCATAATAATTCCTTTTATAAAGGCGGCGTATAAACGCCGCCCCCGATTTATTTATTATTTGTCGTAGTTTACGATGCAGGAGAAGTCTTGAGCCTTTAAGGACGCGCCGCCGATAAGTCCGCCGTCGATTTCCTCTTTAGCCATGAGTTCTTTGCAGTTCTTTACGTTCATAGAACCGCCGTATTGAATTCTCGTCTTTTCCGCAATGGATCTGTGGAATTTTTTAGCGAGAACTTTACGGATAAAGCCGATGGTTTCGTTAGCGTCTTCCGCGGTAGCGGTCTTGCCCGTACCGATAGCCCAGACGGGTTCGTAAGCAATGACGATCTTATCGAAATCTTTGCTCTTGAAGCCTTTAAGCCCTTCGACAATTTGTCTTTCGAGAACTTTTTCGGTCAATCTGCAAACTCTTTCCGCTTCGGTTTCGCCTACGCATACGATAGGTCTTAACTTCGCGTTAAGCGCAGCCTGAACTCTCTTATTTACGGTTTCGTCGGTTTCGCCGAAATATTGTCTTCTTTCGCTGTGTCCGATGATAACGTAATCTACTTTGAGTTCTTTGAGCATTTCGGCGGAAATTTCACCCGTGAACGCTCCTTTTTCCGCCCAATGAACGTTTTCCGCGCCGATTTTGATGTTAGTACCTCTCGCCGCTCTCTTCGCCGTCTGAATATCGGTGAAAGGAACGCAAAGAACTACGTCGCAATTCGCGTCTTTTACGAGCGGAGCGAGTTCGGTTATCATGGCTTTGGTTTCCGCCATGGTTTTATTCATTTTCCAGTTGCCTGCAATAATCGCTTTTCTCATAGTAAGGTAACTCCTGATTTACTTTTTATCGTTAAGACATTCGATTCCGGGGAGTTTCTTAC
>USOJ01000082.1 GCA_900556195.1 uncultured Eubacteriales bacterium | reverse complement strand
TGTGTAGGCGGACGTACTCAAATCTTCGGAGTTGCAACGCCTGTGATATAAACCGTTTACAAATAACAAAAGAGCCGCGTTAAAGCGGCTCTTTCAGGGTTTTCGTTTTTAATTCTTCCGATAGGGTTTCGGGGGTAAGTTTTCTCAATAATTTTCCGCCTTGCGAGTAAATTTCGACTTCGTACAAACTCGCCCCGTCCATGGCGGCGTAAAGGTCTTTTACCGTAAAACCCTGCTTCACGGCAAGCCGTTTTATCGTTCTCGCTTTTCGCACGTTTTCCGCAGAAAGTTGGTCTATAAGGCGGATATATCTGTCGTCGGGTCGCTTTTCGATCGCCCCGAAAAGTAAAAAAGCGGCGAAGAAGGCGAGAGAAAAATTTACGGTCGTAAAGCACGAATACGCAAACAGCCCCAGCAGCGAAAGCGACAGAAAAACGCCGACCGACCTCGTTATTATCGACGCTTTTTTTCTGCCGAGCGGTTTGGTTAAAAGGCACAACAGAAGTCTTCCGCCGTCGAGCGGAAACGCGGGCAACAAATTCACGAAAAACAGCGAAAAATTCGCCGTGGCGGCAAGTTCGGTGTACGGATACGTTATCGGGAACAGCCACCATAAAGCGAGTATCGAAAGCCCCGCGCAAAGATTGACGAGCGGACCGAAAATCACGGTATAAATTTCGTCCGCGACGGTCATACCGCCCGTTTCGCCGCTTATCACCGCGCCGTAGGGCATCAGCGTTATTTTTTTGAGTTTATAGCCCCGCCTTTCCGCGGCGAGAGCGTGTCCGAACTCGTGCGCCACGGCGCAGAAAGTTATCGTCAGAAAAGAAAATACTTTGCCCGTGAAAGCAAAGTATAATCCGAAAATATAAAACAAAGGGTGCAGCGAAAACGTCATACCGACCAGATTATCGACCCGTTTTCGAGTACGTAGTTGGTTACGAGCGCGTCGTCGTTATACATATAGACTTTGGCTTCGCCGCCGTTCAAGTAGCACACGGGTATGTATTTGAAAACTTCTTCGTTTTCGTCGCAGTACGAATAATCTACTCCGCTTATCACGGTTTTGAACGAGCCGCTGTGCGCTATCGTTATTTCGTACTTACCGTCGTCGGACTGCTTAACCGAAGAAACTTTACCGTCGCATACGGGGTAGAGCGCGCCTTTGCCCGAAAAAGTCATTACGCCGTCTTCGACTTTGCCGTCGAGAGAGGACGACGGGCTCTGCGCGTTAAAACTGTTATACGAGCGGGCGTCGGTCGTAACCTGCGCGGGCGAAAACGCCTTTTTGAAAAAAGTGTTCATTCCGCTGTTTTCCCAGAAGATATTCGTCAAAAGTATCGCCACGACCAGCGCGAAAGCGGCTATGCCCTCGGCGTAAACTATATCGAATTTGAATCTGCCTTTTTTCTCGGCGGGCTTTTCCGTCGTTTCCGTCTTTTTCTTTCCGAAAAACGAAAATCTTTTTTTCGGTCTTTCGATTATCTCTTCTTCGCCGAAGGCTTCTTCCTTGAAAGGCAATTCGTCCGCCGCTTTTACTTCGCTTGCGGCAACCTCGTCGTTGACTTTCGTTACTATCTCTTCTTTAACGTCTTTTTTCTTCCTCGCCCTTTTGGCGGGTTTTACCACCACGTCGCACGAAGAAGCCATGGTTCTTAACATTTCTGCGTATTCCCTTCCGTCGTTCATTTTTTCGCTCCTTTTTTTTCGTTACTGCTATATCCTATGACCGCGTTTTAAGGTTTAGAACGAAAATAATTTTTCCGAAGTCGATTCTCGTCGAAAAGGAATTTAATCGGTATCGGCTCTTTCCCGCTAAAATTTTCACTCCGTTTTTTGCCGGCATTTCGTTTGCATAAAAGCGGGTTTTATGCTATTATATATAGCAATCAAGTAAAATAAGGAGAGTTCAGTGTGTTTTCGGCTTTGCTTAACAAAATCAAAGAAGCGTTAATCTCGGTTCTTCCCGTGGCGATCATAGTCGTAATATTCCACTTTACGCCCCTTATAAATCTTACGAATTCCGAACTTATAACTTTTATAGTTTCGGCGATCGCGCTCGTTATAGGTATGGGCTTTTTCTCGCTCGGCGCGGATCTCGCGATGATGCCTATGGGCGACCATATCGGCGCGGGACTGTCGAAACTCAAAAAAATAGGGCTTCTTCTCGGCGTATGTTTCTTAATGGGCGTATTGATAACCGTCGCAGAGCCAGACTTATCCGTTCTCGCCACGCAGATAAGCGGCAGAATAAACCCGACCGTTCTGATTATAAGCGTAGGTTTAGGCGTAGGGCTTTTCCTGCTGCTGGCGGTAATTAAAATCGTATGCAAACTGCAACTTTCGATGATGTTGTTTTTCTTCTATTCGTGCATGTTCGCGTTTGCTTCGCTTTTAGTCGTAACGGGTAATTCCGATTTCCTCGCGCTCGCGTTCGATTCGGGCGGCGTTACGACCGGTCCTATCACCGTTCCTTTTATAATGGCTCTCGGCATAGGTATCGCTTCTACGCTCGGCGGTAAAAATCAGGGCGAAAATTCATTCGGACTCGTATCGCTCTGCTCTATCGGACCGATCCTTGCGGTAATGATACTCGGCGTGTTTTCAAACGGCAAAGCGTCCGATATAAATCTCAACTCTTACGCGATAGACCTTTCCGCCATCGGTTCGACCTTTCTTCGCACGGCTAAAGAAGTCGCTATCGCGCTCGTTTTAATAGTTGCGTTCTTCGCGGTTTTGCAGTTCACCTGCCTGCATCTTCCGAAAAAGAAACTCGCCAAAATAGGCGTGGGCGTAGGCTTTACTTTCATAGGGCTTCTGATTTTCCTGACCGCCGTTTCGGTCGGCTTTATGCCCGTCGGTTACAGAATAGGTCAATGCCTTGCCGATTTACCCGTATGGGCTATAACGCTGATAGGCTTTATTCTCGGCTTGGTCGTAGTTCTCGCCGAACCGGCGGTACACGTCCTCAATAAACAGGTCGAAGAAGTTACGGATAAAACCGTAAGCAAAAAATCGATGATGATCGCGCTTTCGGTGGGCGTAGGCGTTTCTATCGCGCTGTCGCTTATAAGGGCTCACTTCAAGTTCAATATCTTATTCTATCTCATCCCCGGTTATCTGCTGTCTTTGGGGCTTGCGTTTTTCGTACCGCCCGTATACACCGCGATAGCGTTCGACTCCGGCGGGGTAGCAAGCGGACCTTTGACTTCGAGTTTCATTCTTCCGCTTACGATAGGTCTTTGCGCGGCGGGGGGCGACGCAAGCGGCGTTATGAGTTTCGCGTTCGGCGTAGTCGCGATGGTCGCGATGACCCCGCTTATCACCATTCAACTTCTCGGCTTTAAGTCGATTATGACCAAACGCGTCCGTCAGAGAATAGCGATGAAGAAAATTCTCGCCGCCGACGACGACCGTATCATCAACTTCTAAGGGGGTAACGGCATGAGCGAAAAAATAAAATCCGCCGTAAAAAAAGCGGAAGAAAAGATTTCACAGAAAATCGAGAACAGGCAACCCGACGCGCCGCATAAGTTATCCCTTATCTTCGTGATCGCGCCGAGAAACAAGTCGGACTTTTTCACCGACTTTCTGCACGAATACGAGATAAACGCCGAATACGTTTTATCGGCTTCGGGTACGGCTTCGAACGAAACTCTTTCAGCGCTCGGCGTGGTTTCGAGCGATAAAGCGGTGATTATCGGGGTCGTAAGAAACGACATGATAAAACCCGCTCTGAGCGGTTTAGAAGAAAAATTCCGGACTTTAAGGGGCGCGAAAGGAGTCGCTTTCGTTTCCCCCATGACGAGCCTTATAGGCGTTGCCGTCTACCAATTTTTATGCAATAAGGAGAAGTGAAAATGAACGAACAATTTAATCACGAAGTAATATTCTGCATAGTAAACGCGGGGTTTTCGGACGCCGTAATGGACGCGGCGAGAGAATTCGGCGCGAAAGGCGGAACCGTCCTGCATGCGAGAGGAACCGCCAACCCCGAAGCGGAAAAGTTGTTCAATATCACCGTTCAACCCGAAAAAGAAATAGTCGTGATAATCGTAAAATCCGAACAAAAAGACCCGATACTTAAAAACTTATATCAAAAAGTAGGGCTGAAAACCCCCGGTTACGGCATTGCGTTTTCGATGCCCGTTACCGACGTCGTCGGAATAACCGACTGATTACGTTTCACACCCGAAAAAAGGAAGGAAATAAAATGCGATACGTTTTTCCAAAAAGAATAGTATACACGGAAGGACAAATAGAAAACCCCGAAAGTCTGCTGAAAGAAAAGGTTCTTCAGATAGGGCTTTACGAATACGATTACGCCCTTATCAAGGGCAAAGCCTCGATAATTCTCGACTTCGGCAAAGAACTTTCGGGCGGCGTAAGAATCATAACCAAAAGAGCCGATTCGGGCGAAATCGTAAGGCTTCGTTTCGGCGAATCGGTCGGCGAAACCTGCGCCGAAATCGGCGAGAAAAACGCCACGAACGACCATTCCGTAAGGGATATGAACGTAAGAATAGTCAGATTTTCGGATATGACGTTCGGTCAGACGGGGTTCAGATTTTTAAGAATAGACTTCTCGGAAGAAGCCGTTTTCGCGATAAAGTCGATAGTAGCCGCCTGCGACGAAATCGAAAGAGAACAGACGGGCGAATTTTTAAGCGACGACGACCGCATGAACGAAATCTGGCAAACCGCCGCTTATACCCTTAAACTCTGCCTTAAAAACGGCTACGTATGGGACGGAATCAAACGCGACAGACTCGTATGGATAGGAGACATCTATCCCGAAACCAAAACTTCGTTCTGCCTTTACCCGGACGTTCCCGAAATCAAGAATTCGCTTATATTCTGCCGCGATCAGACCGACGAAGGCGTGTGGATGAACGGCATACCCAACTACTCGGCGTGGTGGATTTATAACTTGTACGAATACTATATGAGAACTTCCGACGAAGCGTTCGTCAAAGAAAATCTCGGCTTCGTAAAACGTATAGTAAGCGATTTTTACCCCTTCGTAGACGAAGACGGAACTACCCGCCTGCCATTCGATTTTATCGACTGGGGCAGCCATTACGTCGAAAAAGAGGACTTCGTCGATTTTGACGAAAACAGTCTCGAAGGCTCGCGCGAACTCGATAAAAAGTACGACGAACTCGCAGGCACTAACTACCTTCTTCGCATAGTCATGAACAAAGCCAAATATCTTCTGGATAAATTCGGCGAAGATTCTTCCCTTGCGCGAGAAATCGTAAAACGGCTCGAAAGAAAAACTCACAAAGTCAGAAAATACAAACAGATCGCCGCTCTCGCTATTCTGGCGGGCGAAGAAACGCAGGAAAATATCGACGTCATCTTAAACGGCGGCGCGCAGGGGCTTACCACTTTCCTGAACTACTTTATATTCAAGGCTATGGCAAAAATGAATAAGCGCGACGAAGCCGAAGCGATGATACGGGAATATTACGGAAAAATGCTCGATCTCGGCGCGACGACTTTCTGGGAAGATTTCGACGTCGAATGGTTTGAAAACGCCAACCGCATAGACGAAATGTTGCAAAGCGGCAAAGTCGACCCGCACGGCGACAAAGGCAGGTTCTGTTACACGGGCTATCGGCACAGTTTCTGCCACGGCTGGGCAAGCGGCGTACTCGCGTATATGACCGAATATATAGCCGGCATAAGACCGATCGAAGACAAACCCGACGAATACGAATTAGACCCGCATTTGGGTTCTCTTAATTCCGTCAAGGCTGTTTACCCGACCTTGAAAGGCAATATAGAAGTCGAAATTAAAAAATCCCCCGACGGAAGTTATATCAAAAATCTTACCTCCCCGAAAGGCATAAAAGTAACGATTAAATAATTTCCCGTTACGGATTACAAAACCCCCGCAATGACGCTATTTTATTACATGTCATCGCGAGCGTAGCGTGGCGATCCCCGCAATAAAGGGCGGAGCGGCTACATAGGCGTTCGTACTCCGATCTTCGGGATTGCCACGGTCGCTACGCTCCCTCGCAAAGACAAATTGAAAAGGT
>USOJ01000081.1 GCA_900556195.1 uncultured Eubacteriales bacterium | reverse complement strand
GGTGAATTTCCTGATTCTCGACGAACCTACGAACCATCTCGATCTCGAATCGATAACCGCGCTCAACGACGGACTCGTGGCGTTTAAGGGCTGCCTTTTAATGACGAGCCACGACCGCGAACTTATGAATACGGTCTGTAACCGTATAATCGAAATCGACGGCGGCAAGAAGGTTTACGACCGTCCCGTCGACTACGACACCTATCTCGAAGAAACCATGAACAAACAATAAGAAACGTTTAATAATCGAGCCGTCCGAAAGGGCGGCTTTCGTATTTGCGTAAATTCGGTTATCCCGGGGAAATTTAAGGGGGTAGTTATCTTTTTGCGGTGTTATGGCATATAATGTCAGGTAGGTGGCTGTATGTCGTTCAGAGTGCATTTTATCGGTATCGGCGGTGTAAGTCTTTCGAGCCTTGCAAAATATATGCTCCGTATGGGTTTTACCGTCAGCGGAAGCGACGCGCGCGATTCGGTTTATACAGAAGAGTTGAAAAGGCTCGGCGCGTCGGTTTTTATAGGGCATAGCGAACAAAACGTCGAAGGGGCGCAGGTCGTCGTATATTCCGACGCGATTAAAGAAGACAACGCAGAACTTGCATTTGCAAGAAAAGAAAAGTTGTTTATTATGACGAGAGCCGAACTTTTGAAATCGGTCGCCGAAAATTTCGGAATCGTCATAGGCGTTGCGGGCTGCAACGGCAAAACAACCGTAACTTGTATGCTCGCCCATATTTTTGACGCTGCAAAAAAGGCGTTCACCGCCCATATCGGCGGTGAAGACGAAGAGTTTTCTAACAGCGTTATCCGCGGCAGCGAAGTGTTTTTGTCGGAAGTGTGCGAGTATAAAAAGAACCTGCTTAATTTTCCTGCGGACGTCTGTCTGTGTCTTAATTGCGACGCCGATCACTTAGATTGTTATAACGGTTACGACGAACTCAAAAACGCCTATTTATCTTACTTAAAATCGGGCGATAAGGCGATTATCAATATAGACGATGCCGTGCTTGCCGGATATAAAGAGAAAAACGCCGTTACTTTCGGCGTTAAAAATAAGGCGAAATACGGCGTGAAAAATCTTACCGAAAAGAACGGCGCATATTCTTTTTATCTTACCGAAAACGGCAGAAAACTTACGAAAATCGCGCTTTCGGTCGCCGGCGAATATAACGCCGTCAACGCGCTTGCGGCTTGCGCCTTAGCGAGAGAAATCGGCATTTCTGCAAAGGATATAGCGCGGGGGATAAAGAAATTCAAGGGCGTTAAACGCCGCTACGAGCGGATAGGAAAAATTAACGGGGCGGACGTGATTATCGATTACGCTCATCACCCCAAAGAGATTGCGGCGTGCTTATCCGCGGCTGAAAAAGAAAGAGCGAAAAATATTCTCGTCGTATTTCAACCGCACACTTATTCGAGAACTATATTTTTGAAGGACGAATTTATCAAGGTACTCGGCGGCGTTGAGAATCTGTATCTGTTCAGGACTTTCGCCGCGAGAGAAGCCCCGGTAGAGGGCGGAAGCGCGCTCGATTTATATAAAGATTTAGGTAAGGGCGAGTATTTCGACGATTTCGATAAGTTGTTTTCCGGATTGACGGAAAAACTCGACAAAGGCGATTTATTGCTCGTTTTAGGCGCGGGCGATTTAGCCGACCTTTTCCGCTCCCGCCTTAGCAAATAATAATTGAGTTAAAGTTCGTAAAACCTGAGGTTTCCGCGCCTCGCAAGGGCTTGCAAAGACGCGTGCGTTCGTCGCGTTGAGCGTATGCGAAACGTCGCCCGGAAGAACTTACGGACTCGATGCCGGACAAAATAATACGAACCTTGCCAAAACGCCGATATTTGCGCGCTTTTATACTAATGAAGTTTTACCCTTAAAATTTTTGAAAAAATAACTAAAAAAATTCGTTTTGGTTATATAAAACAGTTTACAAATAAAAATATTATGCTATAATATATGCGCGTGAATCGCCGAAAGCGGTTTATGCGTATTTTTTGTGCGTGTTATTTTGCACATAAAATTAAAATTCGGATATATATTATATAAAGCCCGAACTTTTTCGGGCGACAGGGAGAATAAAATGAAATACGTAAAATGTCCGAGGTGCGACCTTAACTACATGCTCGAAGGCGAGCCGTACTGCGACGTTTGTAAGGCTGAACTCAAAATCGGACCGCAGATAAAATTTGCCGCGCTCGACGGCGACGACGATCAGGATCAGGTCCTTTGCCCGATCTGCAAACGTAACTTTATCGACGACGGCGAAGAGATGTGCGAGGAGTGCAGAGAGGCTCGCGCCGAAAAGGAACGCGAAGAAACGAGCGAAGTCGACCCCGACAACGACGAGGAATGGAGAAACTATCTCGACGAAGACGAAAAAGAAGCGATAAGCAATCAGGGCGACGACGAAGAAGCGATGCTTTCGCTTTCGCAACTCGAAGAGGAGGAAGCGAAAGAACTCTTTGACGACGAAGAAGAACAGGACGACGATTATTACGACGACAGCGTTCACGACGACGATGACGACTTCGAATATCCTACCGATATCGGCGAGTACAGCGAAGAAGACGAAGAAGAGGACGAAGACGAACGCGACGATTACGACGTATAATTTCGGTATAAGTCGTCGATAATACGCTCGTATGATAAAATCGACGAGCGATATAAGTAAAGTTAAAAGAGCGATCGCGGCGTGCCGCGGCGAAGAAGTGAGCGTTAAAGTCGCGCTCGGCAGAAACAAATTCGTAACTTACAGCGGAACGCTTACGAGCGTTTATCCCGCGTTGTTTACCGTCCGACCCGACGGTGATTTCAAGGGTAAAACGAGTTTTTCTTACGCCGAAGTAATGTGCGGCAACGTTCGGTTAAAAAAATTGAATAAGATATAAAGAGAAAACCCCGAAAGCGAAGTATTTCGCTTTCGGGGTTGCTTTATATCGTTATTGACAGGATGACGTAATTGTCTTTGCGAGACCCCTTGCGGGTCGTGGCAAACCCGAGGATTGGAGTACGCTGCCTATGTAGCCACTCCGACTTTTAATGCGGGGATCGCCACGCTTACGCTCGCGATGACGTGCTTGTTGAGTGTCATGTTGAGCGTGAGCGAAACATCTCCCGGAAGGGTGGGGTACCGCGGAGTTGAAAATTTAATCTTAAATCTACGTAGCGGCTTTTATTTTTCGAGTTTTTTGAGAACCGCTTCGAAATAATCGGGCAAGGGAGCGGTAAACGTCATACGCTTGCCCGTGCGTGGGTGATTAAAACCGAGTTCCGCGGCGTGCAATAATTGCCCGTTTAACTTGAATTTCTGCGTTTTATATCCGTATACGGGGTCGCCTACTATCGGATGCCCCATATATTTACAATGCACTCTTATCTGGTGCGTGCGCCCCGTTTTAAGGCTGAAACGCATAAGCGTGTACGCCGAATATCTTTTTACTACTTCGTAGTCGGTAATCGCTTTACGCCCGCGGTCGGTAACCGCCATCATAGTGCGGTTTTTATCGCTTCTGCCGATATACGTTTCTATTTCGCCCTCGTCGGTTTTAACAACGCCTTCGACAAGCGCGTAATATACCCTCGCGCAGGTCTTGTCTTTTATCTGATTCGAAAGCGACAGATGCGCGGCGTCGTTTTTCGCGACTACCAAAAGCCCCGAAGTGTCTTTGTCTATTCTGTGCACTATTCCGGGGCGTATTACGCCGTTTATGCCGCTTAAACTGTCTAAATGATATAGAAGTGCGTTTACGAGCGTAGAACCGTGAGTACCGTTGCCCGCGTGAACCGTAACGCCCTGCGCCTTGTTGATTACCGCTACGTCTTCGTCCTGATAGACTATGTCCAAAGGCAGATTTTCGGGCGTTAAGTCAAGCGGAACGGGGTCGGGCAGCGTCGCCGAAATCTCGTCGCCGCATTTTACGACTTTACCCGCTTTCTCGGTCTTGCCGTTGACGGTTATCAGTCCGTCGGCGATAAGTTTTTTTACGGCAGAACGGGTTTTATTTAATTTTTCGGTCAGATAAACGTCAAGTCTTTCATGCGTTTCCGCCGTAAAAATCTCGGTTTTCATTTCTGCGCTTCGGTCGTGTTCGTAGTAGTTTCGGTTGCTTTCGTATCGTCGGTTTTCGTCTTGTCGCCGTCTTTTTTCTTACGTCTGAAAACGGCGTCTTTACCGATAAACAGAATATAAATAACGAGCATTATCGCCCCTATAACCAGCGCGACGTCGGCTACGTTGAAAACGTACGGGAATATCTCTTTCCCGCCGATTTTTATTATTATATGGATAAAATCTCTCACGTATTCGGTAATTATGCGGTCGATAAGATTGCCTACCGCTCCGCCCATTACGAGCATAAGAGCGGTGTTTACCCATTTCCCGCGGTGTTTTGATACGGCAAGATATACGCAGATACCGATAAGAATGATTATCGAAGCGACGATGAAGATAATATTCGACACTTCGGGGAACAGCCCCATCATTCCCTCGTTGTTCTCGCAATAAGAAATCTCGAAGAAATTATCTATAACCCAGCAGATATGAACTCCGCCGTCGGGCGTGTTTCCCGCAGAGCCCGCAACCGCGGCAACTAAGATTTTGGAAAGTTGGTCGAAGAAAACCACGCCGACCAACAACAACGCGTACCACATAGATTAAAGAATTTCTCCGTTTCTTACTCGCTTTAACATATCCGATTTAAGGGCGTAAAGTCCGTCCGACAAATCGACTTTGAAAATATGCGGCTGATCCAGACGTTTGTATTCGTCCCAGAAAGTATCTACGTCTTTTTTGGCGTAAGCCGATATATCGGCGAGTTTTGGGAAGTCGTAAACCGATTTTCCGTTTTCGATCACTTTTACGGGCAGTTCGCGAACGGTATAATCGGTGAAAGTCGTAGACTTCCAGCGTTCGGTCGGGTGATAGACGGTAAGGGGTTTCGTAAAGTCGATTTTTTCGTCGCGAAGCGCGATCAGGTCGGCTTCGGCTTTGCCCGTAGCCCCGTCGTATATCCGGTAAACCGTCTTGAAGCCGGGGTTGGTTATCTTTGCGGTGTTGTCCGAAACTTTTATTTTCGGAATGAGTTTGCCGTCTTTTTCGACCGCCGCGAGTTTGTAAACTCCGCCGAGCGACGGCATATCCGCGCTCGTTATGAGTTTTGTGCCTATGCCCCAACTGTTTATTTTCGCGCCCTGTTGTTTAAGACTCTGAACGAGTCTTTCGTCCAGGTCGCCCGAAGCGCAGATAATCGCGTCGGGATAACCCGCGTCGTCGAGCATTTTTCTCGCCCTCTTCGTAGCGTATGCGAGATCGCCCGAATCTATACGTATTCCGAGCGGTTTTTTGCCTTTCGCCCTGAGTTCGTCAAAGACCTTTATCGCGTTGGGAATACCGCTTTTTAAGGTATCGTAAGTGTCTACCAGAAGCAGGGTGGCGTCGGGGTATACGTCCGCGTAAGCGCGGAAGGCTTCGTATTCCGACGGGAAGTCCATAACCCAACTGTGGGCGTGCGTACCGGCAACTTTAACGCCGAATTCCTTGCCCGCAAGGACGTTTGACGTCGACGAACATCCGCCTATAATCGCCGCCCTTGCGCCGTATATACCGGCGTCGGGGCCCTGCGCGCGGCGAAGTCCGAACTCCATAACGTTGTCGCCCTTGGCTGCGGCGGTTATTTTAGCCGCCTTCGTTGCGATAAGGGTCTGATGATTAATTATGTTAAGGACGGCGGCTTCGATAAGTTGCGCCTGAATGACGGGCGCTTTTACGGTGAATATCGGCTCGCCGGGGAAAACGACCGTTCCTTCGGGAACGGCGTAGATATCGCCCGTAAATTTAAGGGTTTTAAGATACTCTAAAAAGCCGTCGTCAAAAATGCCGAGCGAACGGAGGTATTCGATTTCTTCGTCGTCGAAGTTGATGCCGAGTACGTAGTCTACGGCTTGTTCGAGCCCCGCCGACAGCGAATACGTTATTAATTCGTTTTGTCTGAAAAACACGTCGAAAACGGCTATCTGGTCTGTTTTGCCTTTAAGATAATAGCCGTTCATCATCGTGAGTTCGTAAAAGTCGGTAAGCAAGG
>USOJ01000080.1 GCA_900556195.1 uncultured Eubacteriales bacterium | reverse complement strand
AAAGCGATGGCGGAAAGCAGGTGTCACGTCCTGCGGTCCTCATTGCCATGGCGGGTATTGCTATTGGTTTGGCCGTAATGATTATTGCAGTGGCGGTAGTCATCGGGTTTAAAAGTGAAGTGAGAAATAAAGTTATAGGATTCGGGTCGCATATCCAGATAACTAATTTGGATGCGGTCAGTTCTTACGAAACCCATCCCATTGTGGTAGGAGACAGTATGATGACTGCTCTTGCTGATTATCCGGAGATAAGCCATGTGCAGCGTTTCTCTACCAAACCGGGTATGATTAAGACCGATGACGCTTTTCAAGGAATGGTGTTGAAAGGTGTAGGTCCGGAGTTTGACCCCCATTTTATAAAAGAGTATTTGGTAGAAGGGGAGATTCCTGTTTTCAGTGATTCAGTTTCTACCAATCAAGTACTTATCTCGAAAGCGTTGGCAACTAAAATGAAGTTGAAACTGGGAGATAAGATATATACCTATTATATACAGGATGATATTCGCGCTCGTCGCCTGACGATTGCCGGAATTTATCAGACGAATTTCTCCGAATACGACAACCTCTTTTTACTGACGGATCTTAATCTGGTGAATCGTTTGAACGGTTGGCAACCGGAACAGGTGACCGGTGTGGAATTACAGGTGAAAGATTATGATAGACTGGAAGATATTTTTAATCGCCGTAGCGGTTTTCTTTATAGCGTTTTTTATAAGCAAAATCGTGTCGGTATCGTCTATATCGGCGGCAATCGCGCTTATCGTCGCGGGAATATTGTTTGCCGCGTTCGGAGTAAGTTCGTATATGATAGTGTTCGGCAGATACGTTCCGTTTACATGGTATAAGGCAGGGCTTTGCGCGTTCGTCGGTCTGGCGGTAATATTTTTACATCGGGCGAACATCGGCAGACTCGTAAGGGGCGAAGAGAAGAAATTCACCTATAAAAAGAAGTCCGAAATTAAAGAAGAGCGCAAGAATAAAGAAACGGAGCCTGACGAAACCGAAGAAAAATAAAAAACATTATGTAACGACGGTTAAACGTTTGACAAAGGAAAAGAAAAGTTTTATACTTATGAGGCTTTTTTGAAGTACGCACCATTAGCGCAATTGGATAGAGCGTCGGTCTACGGAACCGAAGGTTAGGGATTCGAATTCCTTATGGTGCACCAAGAAGTTATAATCCGAATTGTTTGCTTGTTACAAGCGAATGGTTCGGATTTACTTTTTATTTAGATGATAAAGGCTGACATTTTCAAGGAATAAGGGCTTGCGACTAAAAATCGCAAGCCCCTTGCCATTTATTTGTATACGGAAAGTCGCCTTGTTATATCAGACGCTAAATTTTTTCCACCCCTTCTATCGCTCGGCGTTTTTGAAACTGTAAACCAATATTTGCTGTTTTTATACACAAGTTTATAATGCGGACTTTCACTAACGATTTCAAAACCGATCCGTTTTAAGTCTGCAATATTTTGCGGAGACATTTCCTCGCCGTTTGAAAAAATTCTTTTTACAACCTCAAAAGTTTCTATGCCGTTTCCGCTTATTGCATTTTCTTTTAATAATGCGGTAAGTAATTCATTCCGTCTTGTTTCTTCAGTTCCGCACGAGCAAAGGGCTTTTTGTAATATTGTAACAACTAGATCATGTTGTTCGCAGTCATAAAATTCCGACACATTTGCTTTTTTCAAAATATTATTCGAAGCGCTATCCGTTTCAAGTATTTTTTGGAGAATTTCGCATTTAGACTTAAATTGCATGTTTTCCGACGTTAATTCGGATATCCGTGCTTTAGCTTTTTTAAGTTGGTCTTCAAGACTTTCGTTTTCACCAAAAAATTCATTCAACATTGCTTCGTTTTGCTTTGCCTGTTCTTTAACCGCTTCGGTATGTAACGATTCATAAGTCGGAGCAATTTCGTCTACCTTTGCAGTAACATATTTTTGAACTTCTTGAATAATTATTGTTTCAAGGGAAGTACCATGATACACGCTATCCTTTCTGAATAGCTTCGGCTTACCGCCTTTACAATAAATCGCAACGGCACCATTGAACGGTCCTTTACATTTTGCGCGATCTTTTATTAGTCTTGTATATTCGTTATTGCATACGACCACGTGTGCAATGCCCGCCAGTTTTTTTGCAACAGCGATTTCGTCTATTTCGCATGCCATAGAGTCAAAATAATTCGTTGCTAAAACTAACGGAATATCGTCTGTATATTTTTCTTGATATGCGTTTGCTATCCAGTCAATGAGGCCATCACTCATTTCAACAGGCGTGGTTTTTATGGGGATTTCGGTATGTTTTACAAAACCGCTCTCTACGAAATAATTTATTACGACCGTTCTCATCTCAGGGACTTCGTCAAACCGGGTTAAATCGCGAGAACAATTGATGTGGAAATAAACGGTTTTCAAATTGTGCGTATCTTGCAAAATAACTTCTGTATACCAAGTCTGTTCATGAAAAATTTGTTCAAGCCTGAATACAGTGTATTTTGCGTCATTTCTCGCAAATATATAGTTATCTGCCTTACAGTAGTCGGTTTGTGTATGAAAATTTTCCTTTTGAGAAGATAATTCAAGTTTCTCTCCGATAGTTTTACATGGTCCGGCATTTTTTAACCATTTTTCTATGACGGAATAAAAATCCTCAGGTTGAAAAGAATTCTGCATATCTAATTTTGTAGATAAAACTCTCATTGATCGCCTCCGTTTTCACTTTCAAGCACGGCAAGTAATGTTTGATAAGCTGCCTGTTTTTTTGCTTCTTTTTTTGAATAGGAAGTTTGATAATAGAATTCATCAAGATCTTTTATGCTGCATTTGCAAGTCCATATCGGATTTCCGTTATCATCATGCGTTTCCTTAAACTCGTAAACAGGCATTGAGAAATATCCCTTTTGAGCGAGTTCTTGAAGTTGATTGATTGCTTTTTCAGGTGAAGGTTCGGATATTTCGTCGGACATTGTATATAACAAGCCGTTGTTATCGAGATAATTATAGGCAAGTTCTGCTGCAACCATTCTCGCTTGACTTTTTGAATATCCAAAGCCGACGAAAGGTTCTCCTTTGTCAATTCTTAATTCGCAGGCAATATTTCCTTCTCCGGCTTCGATACGCTTCCTTTGATTTAAGTTCCAACAGTTTATTATGCGATAACGGTTATAATCGTCCTTGCTTTTGAAACAATAATCGGGCAACTCTCCGATCCGTTTTTGTTGCCATTGCTGAATTAAGGAAACATAGTCTAATACTTCAGAATCGTCATTCTCAATGTAATGGTTTAAATGAAGCATCATTTCTACGGCGTCTTGCATGGACTGCATATCCCAATCGCTATCAATTGCGACAGCGCCAAGGATTGCTTCAAATAAATCCTCTTTTACATGAATATCGTTTTGCGCATTGATTTTTCTGTCGCCTTTACCCATTATAAGGAAGTCGGTAAAACCAAGATCATCGATACGAGCAGAAAGCATCTTGCTTCCGACCAAACTCTTCTTTATCTCGGTAAGTTTTCCTTCGGAATATTCGCATTCATACTCGTCACGGGCGTTAACGTCTCCGTAATATTCGCTTAAAGCTTTTACAATTACCAAATCGAGCACTTTGTCGCCGATAAATTCCAATACTTCATTATTATCGCCGTCATGTGTTTCATTGGTGTAACTCTTACGAGTAAAAGCCTGTTGTAGTAGCATGCGATTGTTAAACTCATAGCCTATTTGCGCTTCGATTAAAGAGTAATCCTCATTTTGCATAAAAAAACCTCCGTGAATTCACAGAGGGCATAATGAAAGCCTAACGAAAATAGACTACATCCAATGTAGCCTCGTTAGGCATTCGCTTCATAAATGATTTTACATAAACCGCTCGTTTTTATCACAAAAAACTTTCATAATGTGTGTTAAAAACATTTCATTTTATGTCCGATTATTTACTTTGCAATGCCTTCTATGTATGTTTATTTTACATTAAAAAATTCTTATTGTCAACTGATTTTGTAAATAGCGGCGGCGTCCTATACATTTCTGATGCAGAATCAGGCTATTTGCCCCATAAATAAGGGCTTGCGAGAAAATCGCAAGCCCTTTGCCGTGTTTATAGTTTCGACAAAACTCTGCCGTTTACGTAGACTCGTCAAACGGCAACCCGTTAGAAATAACGGGATTATTCATATTTTCAGATTTTTTATTAAGTTGTAATTTTTGCCTTTCGGCTTTCCAAAGTTCAAATTCGCTTTTTGCTTCCTCCGTTTCAAAATATCGACGAATCGCAGGCAATAACGCTCTCGCCAAGCCGTCGATGGCATAATCGGATATTCCCGTGGCGTTCTTTCGCTTTCTCGTGCTTTTCCCCTCCGATAGAGTTATTCGTTAAATTTCATATTCAGTTTTCTTTTCATTTTTATGGCTCCTTTTTCTAAATTTTTTCTCAGCCTCGCATGAATGCGATTTGAAAACAGGTCGGGCTTACTTTTTCACTACTTTCATCTCGGTATCATACCTTCTCTTAAAATGCCGACGCTTACGTTTCCGTTCGGCAAGTTTTACTTACTTGCCTTTGAATTTGTTGTTTGAATTTACGCGGAAATGCTTTTGTTCCCGCTCTTGTTCTTGGCGACGATTTGCCGCCTGTTGTGCCGTGGCGAGTTCTTCGGGCGCGTATTCAAGCAAAGTTTTCAATAACTTTACCGCACCTTCGTTTGTCATTGCCGTTTTTTCGCGCTTTTTAAGTTCCGCATATAAATCGCCGTTATCTTTGGCGAGAATATCGTTTTTGCGTTGCAATTCTCCGTTTTTCGTGCGTAACGCGATAATTTCCGTTTCCTTTCTCTTACCCGAAAACGGAATCTTTTCAGATCTTGCAGATTCGTAACTTTCAAGCAATTCTTTCACAGGCTTTGCGGCGACTTGCGCTTCTTCCGCTTCGCGAATCTTCGCTTCGGCGGCTTCGGTCATCTTTTTAGTCTTGTAAGCAACCGTATCCAAGTGTTTCGCCGTGCTTCCTTCTTTACCGCGTTCCAATCCGTATTTCTTTCCGAGGGCTTCGTAAAAATCCGTCTGTAAATCGCGTAACGCAGTGCGATCGAAAAGTTCTTTCGCACACAATCTGCCGTCCGTTACGGGCATAAGATTGAAATGTAAATGCGGCGTGCTTTCGTCTAAATGAACGACAGCGGATACGACGTTTTCTTTTCCGTAGCGTTCCACAAAAAACTCCGTGCAATCGTCAAAGAAGCGTTTTTGTGCTTCGGGTGTGATGCCGGCGAAAAATTCTTTATCCGAACCTAAAATAAACGACGTAATAAGCACCGCGTCGTCTTTGATTTTTCGTTTAGGCGAAAGTTGTTTAATGCGCTCGTCGATAAACGAAAGATACTTTTTCTCATATGGTACGGTATGATAATTCAGACGCGTTTTTGACTTGTCGATTTGCGGATTTCGCGTTGACTTATAGTTCTCGTCGCGTTCGTTTTCCCGTTCGATTCCGACGATGTCGCCGCGTTTATATTTCTCCATGTGGCATACTAAATACGACGTAATTCATCACCTCCGTGGGTATTAAAATTTCTATCGGTAAGCGATAGGTATAATTCACTATACCAAACCGCTTCGCGTTTGGTGCCGTTCGCCCTTGCAGGGAGCTTGTGTCTGTTGAAAATGTAACGGCTTCGCCGTAGCAAGACGAACGAAGATTTAAATGTTTTTAATGTAGTTTTTATAATTGTTCTCTCCTTTGAAAATATTTTTGTCGTGAAAAGTTTATATCGCTCACGGCGGGCGATATTGATTGTAATTTGTCATTGTTTAACCTCCCGAAAGACGACAAAAAAGCCGCTGATATTTTCCATCACCGACTTAAAGCATGAGTATTAAGTTTTTGTTTTCGTTACATAATGCACCTCCGATTTGTATCCGTAGATAAAAAAATCCGTGCGATTTCGGTTGCCTTTATAGGCTCGTTCTTCGCACGGATTTTAATCCCGATTATTTAATTTTTGGTCGATTTCATCTAAAAAATAGTACCACAACAAAACCCACGTCGAAATCTCTCTTTTTTAACGATTTCAACGCCCGTCGCGGAATTGCTACAC
>USOJ01000079.1 GCA_900556195.1 uncultured Eubacteriales bacterium | reverse complement strand
CCGCTTGTTAGGGGAAAACGAGTATCCCGTCGATACGGGATAACGACGTTTTACGCGGTTGATTATCGATTAACCTTTGTAGAAAATGTTCTTTTCGAGAAGTTCGTCGATATTTGCGGAAGTGTACCATTGACCGGCTATACCTACCGTGTCTTTATGTCCTTTCGTATCGCCGGCAGGTATCTTGGCAGCCATTTCAACCGCTTTATAACCGATGTTATAAGAATCCTGAGCGACCGAGCCTACGAGTGTGGGATATTTGCCGTCGGTGTTTTTAATCCAGTTATACTGGTTGGTTCCGCAGTCGAACCCGGCGAAAAGGATGTTCGCGTATTTGGTCTTGTTTTGCGCGACTTCTGCCGAAACTTCGTTTACTACGCCTTCGTTGGTCATGTATATCGCGTTTACGTTCTGGTCTGCAAGTGCCTGAGCCGCAGCCTTATATTCGCCGCTGTTGTTGGTCTTTACCTGGTCGATTATCGTTACCTTGTAGCCGCCTTCTTTTGCGAGAGCGGAAAATTTGGATTTGAAACCGTCGTGTCTGTCTACGCCCGTTGCGGTGGAGTCGTGCTGAATGATTCCCAACTTGAAGTTCGTACCTTTGACGAGTTTGTTGTTTTCTACGAGATAGTTATAGAAGTTTTCCGCAACAAGCGCCGCCGCGGCGTTATTATCGGTAGAAACTTTTCCGATTCTCGGATCTTTACCCGGCGTTACTTCCGCGCCGTTCGCGTACAATCCGCTGTCGAATTCTACGATAGGAATACCTTTCGAGTGAGCGGTTTTGAGTTCGTCTGCGAATCCCATACCGATAGTGGCGAGAACGATTGCTCTCGTATTGTTATCCGCAAGGGCGGACGAAAGCATTTCTCTTTGTTCGGGAACGTACGTTTCGCTTTCTTGCGTCGGACCGCGGAAAGTTACTTTGAAACCGTACTTTCTGCCTGCGTCTTCCGCACCCGCTTTAACCGCTTGCCAGAAAGCGTGAGTTTCGCCTTTTGCGATAACCGCTATGGTGTCGCCCGTACCTTTGACTACGATACCTTCCTTAGTAGACGACTTCGATTTACAGGACGCGCCTATACAAATCGTGGTTGCGCAGAGGGTGGTTGCCAGGGCTAAGCCCAAAAGTTTGTGAAGTTTTCTCATCTTTGTTTCCTCCTGAAACGTTTTTTTATTTTTCCGCAAAAATATTTGCGTTTTTCCGTAATTATTTGTTTTCGTTTTCTTTTTCTGCTTTCTGATTAGCGGCGATTTTTGCTTTTTCCGCTTTTTCGGCGGCTTTGATTTCCGCTTTGTGTTTTCTCTCTTCCTCGGCAAGTCTTTTGTCTTCGGCTTTGAGAGCGGGGAGTTTTTCTTTCAGATCCGTTTTTATCGTCGCTATTTCGAGGTCTATTTCTTCAACTCTCTTCTTCGCTTCTTCGTTGTCTTTTGCGGATAGCGCGTAGTCTTTTTCAACGTTGAGCGCGGCTATTTTTTCTTTGGCTTTTCTCTTATATTTGGCTGCGGAAAGTTCTTTTTTCGCGCTCGAAGCGGCTTTTTTCTTCATTATATCGAGTAATACCGCGCCTACTACGATAACGCCCGTAACGGCATACGTTAAAAACGTCGCGTTGAGTTTTATCGGAAGTTTGTTAAGCGAAAGGTTAAGACCCTGACGAATGATTACGAGTATGATTGCGCCGAAAATCGTTCCGACTATCGAAGCCGAACCGCCGGTGGTGCTCGTTCCGCCGATGTAAACGCCCGCTATCGCGTCGAGTTCTTTACCGCTGCCGTCGCCCGGGGTGATCGACGGGTTGGTCGCTGCCCAGAAAATAGCGGCGATTCCCGCGAAAAGTCCGCCGATTGCATAGGCAATAATCTTATATTTGTCTACGTTTACGCCGGAAAGCCTCGTTGCTTCTTCGTTGCTGCCGATAGAAAGTATATATCTGCCGACTCTCGTTTTGAACATTATTATCATACAGATAACGGTAAGAGCGAGAACCCAGAGAAGGGCGACGGGGAAGCCGTTATAACTTAAAAATATATCCTGCATCCAGCCGATAGGCGGATAAATTATAGCGGTGGTAGATTTGGTGATCACCTGAGCGATAACCGCGGAAATACCCCTTGAAAAAAGCATCGTTCCGAGCGTTGCTATAAACGGAGGAAGTTTGCATTTTGCGACGAGGAAGCCGTTGAGAAGTCCGAAGAAAAGACCTACGGCTAACATAATCGGAATTACAGCCCACGTATTGTGCGACGGTGAAGTTTTGCAAATCGCGCCGGCTATTACCGCCGATGCGAACATTCCCGTACCGATAGATAAATCGATTCCGCCCGTCGCTATTACGAACGTTACTCCTAAACCGAGTATCGCGTACGGCGCGAAAGACTTAATCATCGTAACGAGATTGTCTTGTTGCGCGTAGTTGGGGTTGATAAGCGTGAACAGAATGAATAAAACTATCGTTGCGCCTATGATTATTACGTTTTGTTTGCCGTTTACTTTTAAGTAATCCAGAGTTCTTACGCCCGTCTGACGGGCTTTGCCGCGAAAGTTGAGTTTCGCGCCGAATTTGTTGTTTTCGTTAGTAGTCATTTTCGTTTTCTCCCTTATATCAGTTTCTTAAAGTCGCAAGTTGCATTATGTTTTCCTGATTTGCTTCGGAAATATCGAGTTCGCCCGTTTTTTTGCCTTCGCACATTACGAGAATGCGGTCGCTCATACGGAGAATTTCGACGAGTTCGGAAGAAATCATTATAATCGATTTGCCTTGTTTGGCAAGTTGATTCATTAAAGTGTAAATTTCGCTCTTCGCGCCTACGTCTATGCCGCGGGTGGGTTCGTCGAAGATAAGAATGTCGCTGTTTTTGATAAGCCAGCGGGCGATTATTACCTTTTGCTGATTGCCGCCCGAAAGGTTTTTAAGAAGTTGTTCCATCGACGGGGTTTTGGTGCGGAGTTTTGCGTTTTCTTCTCTCGCTTCGGCTTTTATCTGCCTGTCGTTTATTATTCCGCCTTTCGTGTACTTGTCGATAGAGGCGAGGGCGGTGTTTTCCGCAACCGACTTATCGAGAAGCAGTCCGTAACGCTTTCTGTCTTCGGACAGGTATCCGATTCCGAGTTTAACCGCGTCTTCGGGGCTTTTTATATTTACTCGTTTACCGTTTACGAAGATTTCGCCGCCGTCGTGGGGGTCGGCGCCGAAAATCGCCCTTGCGACTTCCGTTCTGCCCGCGCCCATAAGTCCCGAAAATCCGAGGATTTCGCCTTTGCGGAGTTTGAAACTCACGTCTTTGAAAAGGTTGCCCGACGAAAGATTTTTAACTTCGAGTACCGTTTCGGCGTCTTCGGGAACTTCGCTGTGGGTTTTGGGGTCTTCGTAGACGACCCTGCCGATCATCATATTGATAATATCGTCTTTCGTAACCGATACGGTGTCTACCGTGCCGACGTATTCGCCGTCGCGCATGACCGTTATGCGGTCGGAAATTCTGCTTATCTCGTCCATACGGTGAGATATGTATACCATACCGATGCCCTTGGCTTTAAGATCGCCCATTATGCGGAACAGATCCTCGATTTCGGTCTGGGTGAGGGCGGCGGTCGGTTCGTCGAGGATAAGCAATTTGCACTCTCTCGAAACGGCTTTCGCAATCTCTACCATCTGTTGTTTTCCTACGGTAAGTCTGCCGAGTTTGGTTTTCGGATCGATTTTAATACCGATACGGTCGAAAATCTTCTGAGTTTCTCTGACCATTCCGGCGTCGTCGAGCCAGGGACCTTTTTTTAACTCTCTGCCGATAAATACGTTCTGGGCGACGGTCAGATCGTTCATCATATTAAGTTCCTGATGAATCATCGATATGCCCAAATTTTGCGCTTCGCCGATATTTTTTACGGCGTAAGGCTTGCCTTCGAAGAAAATTTCGCCGCCGTCGGGTTGGTGAATGCCCGTAAGCACTTTCATCAACGTCGACTTGCCTGCGCCGTTCTCTCCGACCAACGCGTGAACTTCGCCGCATCGCAAATCGAAGTGAACGCCTTTTAAGGCATGCACTCCGAGGAAGCGTTTGGAAACGTCGTTCATTTCAAGTAATGCGCTCATTTTCAGTTTTCCCCTATTATTTTCTTGCCGTCCGCATCATCAACCGTTCGGCTCTTTTATGATAACCGAAATAAACGCGGATTTCAATAGCCGTAGTTGCCGATTTTATCTTACAAAAAAAATTGCAATTTTTCTTGCCCTGTGAGAAACTTAAAAAAAGTTGCAATTTTTCTTGTGGAAATTTTCGCTAAAAAAAAGTTACAATTTTTATTGACCGCTAAAAATATCAAAAAAATACATAAAAACGCAAAAACGCTTGAAATAGTTATCGCGGTGTGATACAATGATAGCGATAAGCGACAACGATACGGTTAAGTTTAAGGAGTATGCTCCTTTTCGCTTGCTTTGCAAGCGAAATCGCCGTAAAGGGGAAGAGATGAAAAACTCGGATTTACAAAAGGAAGACGTTCGCAAACAATATAAGCCGCAAAAGAGCAAACCTTTAAGATTCAATACCCGCGTTTTGTACGCAGGCAGGCTTCAGAGGGTAAAGCAGTGGGGCGGCAATTACCACGTTCACGATTTTTTGGAAGTCGTTCTGGTGTTGCAGGGCAGCGGCGAAATTATAACCGACGACGGAAAAATCTTTATCGAAAAGGGTGATATAGTCGTTTATCCGCCGCACATGCGGCATGGCGAACATACCGTTGCGGGCAGCAAAGAGGATCTCGAACTCGCGTTTTTCGGCGTTACGGGCTTAAAGATGAACAACCTTCCGCACGATTGTCTGTTGCCCGAAGGCTCGGATATCGTCATAAAGACGGGCGAAGACGAAGGGCGTATGCGCTGGCTTTTCGAAGAGATATACGGCGAAGTCGAAAAATCGAAACCTTACGGCGAGATGATGGTCGATCTGTACGTCAAAATGGTTTTGACGGAGATTCTCCGCAAAACCGAAGTCGAAGAGAGAACTCTCGTTAAAAACGCGGCGTTTTCCGAAATATATAACTACATACGCGATCATTATACCGAGATAAACACGATAGACGATATCTGCGAACGGCTTTACGTAAACAAGTACTACGTTTCGCACGTGTTCAAAAAATACACGGGCGTCGCGCCTATGGCGTACGTTACGAAAATGCGTTTGACTCTTGCAAAAAAGATGCTCGAAGAAACCGAACTTTCGGCAAGCGAGATATCCCGCCGCTGCGGATATGCGGATACGACCAACTTTTTCAGGAACTTCAAAAGCAGCGAAAAAATGACTCCGCTCGAATATCGCGTGAAAAATAAAAGCAATAAAAACAATTAAAAGCGGATACCGCCGAAAAATCGTTTGCGATTTTTCGGCGGTTTATATATAATATGGCTATGCAAATAGGCGAAATTTTTCTTGACAGTTTAATAGATTCGGCTAAAATGCTGCCGTGGTTGTTCGTAACCTATCTTCTGATAGAAATTATCGAACGGCACGTCGGCTTCGAACGCCACGGTAAATTTTTAAGCGGTGAAGCCGCCCCCGTGTTCGGGGGCTTGGCGGGCGCGTTTCCCAGTTGCGGGGTAAGCGTAATGTCGGCAAAACTCTACGACGGCGGACTTATCACGGTCGGCACTCTTTTCAGCGTGTTTATCGCTACGTCGGACGAGGCGTTTTCGATACTTCTTGCCAGCGATAAGCGTTTAAGCCTCGTATGGCTGCTGCTTATAAAAATCGGTCTTGCCATAGTGATAGGCGAGATTATCGATCTTATTATCCGCAGAAAGCCGCAGGTCGCGGAAAACGCAGACTTCAAACACGAAGAAGTCTGCGCTCATTGCCACGACCACGTTGACGAAGACGAAACGGGCAGAATCGCATTTTGCAAACGTTATATTTTCGTTCCGCTTTTTCACGCCCTGCAAACTTTTTTGTTCGTGTTCGCCGTTAATTTCGTTTTCGGAATTTTCTTCGGCGAGGGCGGGCTCGTCGGCGAAGAGGCGTTCAAGGACTACTTTGCAAGCAATAGATATTTCGAACCCTTTTTAACGGCTCTCGTAGGGCTTATCCCCAACTGCGCGTCGTCTGCGGTGCTTACGGCGGCGTACGTCG
>USOJ01000078.1 GCA_900556195.1 uncultured Eubacteriales bacterium | reverse complement strand
AAAATTTCCCCGCCGCAATTTTTAAGCGTAAAAGATTGTGCCGGCACGAGAAAGGTCTTATCGGTTCAAAAAAATAAAAAAAATTTTATAAAAATGGTCAAAAGTGGTTGACAGTGGTCGTTGAAAAATATATAATGAATTTACAAACTTCGAAAAAGGGGGTCTGCAATATGTTTTCGGGCGAGCAG
Organism: uncultured Eubacteriales bacterium; assembly: GCA_900556195.1. GTDB lineage: Bacteria > Bacillota > Clostridia > Christensenellales > Borkfalkiaceae > UBA10281. The sequence goes on along the minus strand of USOJ01000078.1, from coordinate 6,075 downwards.
TCGCATCAACTTGACGCCAAAAACAGAATACGAATTCCGTCGCAATTCAAATTACCGGAAAACGAAGACCTCGTTTTTTGCAAGGGAACCACGCAATGTATATACGTCATGCCTAAAAGCGCAGTAGATAAAATGTGCGAAGAGTTCTATAACGTTTCGCTTTTTGACGAAGAAGCCCAGGAGGCGTTTTCGGAATACATGTCGGGGTTTTATACCATCGAAGCCGACGCTCAGGGCAGATATCTTCTTCCTCAAGCCCTTCGCGAGTATGCCGGGATTAACAAAAACGTTATCACCGTAGGCGTTTTCAACCGCCTTGAAATATGGAGCGAAGAAGTCAAAAAAGAAAAGCGTAAACAAAGATCGTTCGCTGACAGCATAAAAGTATTGCGCTCGAAGGTGGGCAAATGAAATTCTCCCACGTTCCCGTAATGCTCAACGAATGTATAGAGTCGCTTCGTATAAAAGAAGACGGAAAATACTTCGACGGCACGCTCGGCGGGGCGGGGCACAGTAAAGAAATTCTTAAACGTCTGAAAGGCGACGGATTGCTCGTTGCTACCGACCGCGACGAGGAAGCGGTGAAAAATTCCGAGGAACTCGTAAAGAATTCCGGCGGAAAATTCATAGTCTTTAACGATAATTTCAAAAATTTCAATGCGATAAAAAACTCGCTCGGTTTAGACGGTTTCGACGGTGCTCTTCTCGATCTGGGCGTAAGCAGTTATCAACTCGATAACCGTTCGCGCGGTTTTTCTTATTTATCCGACGATTCAAAACTCGATATGAGAATGGACAGAAGCCGTCCTTTTTCGGCAAAAGACGTCGTAAACGGTTATCCGGAAGAAAAACTGAGATATATAATCGATACCTACGGAGAAGAAAAATTCGCAAAAAAAATTGCCGAAAACATCTGTAAGGCGAGAGCAAAAAAACCGATTGAAACTACGGGCGAACTCGTAAAAATCGTAGACGAGAGCATACCGTATAAATTCAAGCAAAACGGGCATCCCGCCAAGAAGACCTTTCAGGCGATAAGGATAGAAGTAAACGAGGAACTCGACGGGCTCGGACAAGCCGTCAAAGATATAATAAGGGGACTTAACAAGGGCGGAAGGATAGCGATACTTACTTTCCACTCGCTCGAAGATCGGATAGTTAAACAAACTTTCAAAGATCTCGAAACCGACTGCGTATGCGACAAGAGATTTCCGGTATGCGTGTGCGGCAAAAAGAAGGAAATCGAAATTGTAACGAAAAAGCCGATAGAGGCGAGCGAAAGCGAAAAGGAACTCAATCCGAGATCCAAATCGGCAAAACTTCGCGTCGCCGAAAAAATCTGAACGGAGATATAATAAAAGCAAAGGAGACGGAATATGTATAATAACGGTAACGCCGGATATCATAACGACATGAACGTCGGACTTGCCGAAAAAGAGCAAGCCGATACGATAAAGAGCAATCTCGACAAAATATTGCATTACGAACGCTATCGCGGCGAAAATAAAAACGACGCGGTTTCCGTCCCCGAAAAGCAGACGGAAGATCGAAACTTATATTCTTCCGCGTCTGCGACGACGGAAAGACCTCGCATAGCGCGCCCCGAAGAAGAAACGAACGCCGATCTTCGTCCTTCGTCGACCACCATGCAGTTCGGCAGCGACGAAGAAAGCGATATTTACGAAGAAGTCGACTATACGAAAGAAAACCATAAGGAAGAATTCAGATTAAGCAGCAAGGGCAAAGTGCTTATCGCTATTTATTCGCTCGTGGTAGCCATAATTCTTTCTCTTATCATAATCAATTCCAGAATGTTGAAATCGCTCGATAATTCGATTTCGTCTTATAGGCAGAAGGCGAGCGACATCAGCGCGGAAACCGAAAGAATTCAAGCAGAGATTGACGATATAACGAGTGAAGAAGCCATCGGTGAGTGGGCTTTGAAGCATGGCATGACGTATCACGGTGATGCGGCGTAAAAATAAGAGGTCATAAAAATTTATAAATTCAGTTTTAATATCGTACGAAAGAGGTTATTCGCTTATCTGAGCGCAATAACCTTTCTTTTTATATTCGTTTTGGCAAGAGTGTTTTATATTCAGATCGTGCAGGGCAAAGATTTGCAGTCGAAGGCAATCGATCAATGGACGAGAGATTTGCCGGTCGCGGCAAGCAGGGGGCTTATAGTCGACCGAAACGGCGTCGTGCTGGCGGACAACTCCGAAGTCTACGCCGTTTATCTTCGTTGCAGACTGCTCGGCGACGTAGATAAAACTGCCGAAATTCTTGCCGAAACGCTCGATATGGACGAGAACGCCCTTAAAGAGAAAATCAGGACTCACGCCACGAGCGAAATAACCGTCAAAAAGAAAGCAGACAAGTCTGCGATAGCAAAACTTAAAGAATATAATTTGCCGGGAGTATATTTCACTACCGACAGCAAAAGGGTGTACCATTACGGCGACATGCTTTGTCAGATACTCGGATATACTTCGGTGGACGGAGCGGGACAATCCGGATTGGAACTGAGATACGACGAATATCTCAAAGGTTACGACGGCGAAATATTGTACGAATCCGATCTTACGGGAGTGGATATAGACGGCAAATCCGCAAGATATATACGCGCGACGGACGGGCTTAACGTAAGATTGACTATCGATTACGAAATTCAACGCATATGCGACGCCGTAACGCAGGCGGCGTATCTCGAATACTCGCCTAAAACCGCGGCGATAATAGTTATCGATCCGTCGAACGGACAGATACTCGCCGTGAGCGAAAACCCGTCTTACGATCTGAACGACGTACCCAGAAACGACGCGGAACTTTTGAATAAAGCGAGCAGATGTTCGCTGATAGTCGATTCTTACGAACCGGGGTCGACGTTCAAGGTGCTTACCGCCGCGGCGAATATAGAAGAGTACTTAAACGGCAACCCTAAAGCGTTTTCGCTTAATTACGTTTTTAATTCGTCGAGATACAGAATAGTAGACGGCAAAAAGATAAAATGTTGGAGTAATCACGCCAACGGAAAACATTCCAACGAAAATCTCGCTATGGCGTTAAATAACAGTTGCAATCCGTGCTTCGTCGATATCGGCTTGTCGCTCGGTAAAGAAAAAATGTACGAATATATCGAAAAATTCGGCTACGGCAAAACTACGGGCGTCGACTTTAACGGCGAAACATCGGGAATGTTGGTACCCGAAAGTGCGGTTAAAAACGGCGACATCGCGAGAATATCGTTCGGGCAGACTATAGCGGTTACGCCTTTGCAACTGGCTTGCGCCACCGCCGCCGCGGTGAACGGCGGAACTTATTACGAACCTTATTTCGTCAAAGACATTTACGATAAAAACGGCAGAATCGCCGAAATAATAAATCCGAAAGCGAAAAGGCGGGTTATAAGCGAAAAAGCGTCGCGGATTCTTGCGGGATATCTCGAAGGGGTCGTTCGCGACGGTAGTGGCAAGCAGGCGTATATAGCGGGATATAAAGTCGGAGGAAAGACGGGTACTGCTCAAAAATTTGAAAACGGAGTTCTTTCGGTCGGTAAAAACGTGATGAGTTTCGTCGGGTTTTTCCCGGCAAACAACCCGAAATATCTCGCTCTTGCAATCGTAGACGAACCAAACGGAGGTCGATACGGGTCGCCCGTAGCCGCTCCGCTCGTCAAAAAAGTATTCGAGGGCATTATCGAAAGTAAAAATATAAAGGCGTTCGAAAAGGTGGAAAATGAAAATTGATAAATTGCTCGACGGAGTTGAAATAGCGGATATTATCGGCGAATTACCCGAAAGCGCGGACGATATAACCGACGATTCGCGAAAAGTCGTAAAAAACGGTTTGTTTTTTTGCGTAGAAGGCAATAATAAAAACGGCTACGATTTTTTGGGCGAAGCCGTTAAAAACGGGGCGGTCGTTGCCGTGGGAGAGAAAATAGTCGAAGCCGCTATATGCTTCGTGGTCGTAAAAGACGTTAAAAAGGCAATGAGCGCAATCTGTTCGAATTTTTACGGCGCGCCGCAAGAAAAAATGAAAATATTCGGCGTGGTCGGCACGAACGGAAAGACTTCGGTTTGTCATATCCTTTCCCTGATTTTCGAAAACGCTGGTTATAAAACGGCGACGATAGGAACTCTCGGCGTTTCGTATAACGGAACGACGGAAGAAACGGGGCTTACTTCGCTCGGAACGCTAAGATTGTATCAGACTCTCGATAAACTCCGTAACGCGGGCGTTACCTGCGTATTTATAGAAGTATCGGCGCACGCGATAGATCAGCGGCGTTGCGAAGGATTGTATTTCGAATGTTTGATTTTTACGAATTGTACCGAAGATCATTTGGATTATTTCGGCGATATGGAAAGATATTCGGCTGTAAAAAAGAGCGTTTTCGATAAAAAGTATTGTAAATACGCCGTCGTGAACGTAGACGACGAACTCGGCAGAGATATTATGCGAGAGTCAAATGCAAAGGTGCTGACTTACGGAATAGATAACCCGGCCGACGTATTCGCGATAGACGTAGACGAAAGCGACAGAGGGATAAGTTATATAATCAATCTTTTCGACGCGATATACGACGTAAGATCTCCTCTGATAGGCGAATGCAACGTCTATAACACTCTTGCCGCGGCTGCGGTGGCGGCGATAGAAGAAATAAAGGTACATAAAATCGCAAACGCGCTTAAAAATCTGAAAGCCGTAAGGGGCAGGGCGGAATTTATCGGCGAATATTCGGGCGCGAAGATATATATCGATTACGCGCATACTCCCGACGGGCTTAAACGCACTCTGTTGTCGTTTCGTAAGATTTGCGACGGAAAGTTATATTGTCTTTTCGGTTGCGGCGGCAATCGGGAAAAAGAAAAACGCCCGATAATGGGCGCGATTTCGGCGTCGATAAGCGATTTTACCGTAATAACGACCGATAATCCGAGATTCGAAGACCCCTGCGCAATCATTTCGGAAATCGAGAACGGAGTGAGAAGAGTGAGTAAAGACTATATTACGATAGAAGACAGAAAAGAGGCGATAAAATACGCGTTGAGTAAACTTCGCAGCGGCGATGTTTTAGTCGTCGCGGGCAAGGGCGCGGAAGAATACCAGGAGGCGTTCGGAGTGAAACGCAGGTTTTCGGACGCGGAAGTTATAAGAGATTTTTTGGCAAAGCAGACTGAAAGAAATAACGGGTGAAAAATTATCTTATATCGTTTCTCGTCGCGGCGATCGTTTCGGTCGCGATCGGAGCGATAACGATACCTTTACTGAAAAAACTGAAATTCGGACAAAATATACTTTCTTACGTTTCCGAACACGATTATAAAAGCGGAACGCCTACTATCGGCGGGATAATTTTTATTTCGTCATGCATTATCGCGTATTATCTTTTCAGAAGCGAAGAAAATCGACTTTCGGAAGTCTGCGTTGCGGTTTTCGTCGCTTACGCTTTAGTCGGGTTTATAGACGATTTTATAAAGATAAAACTTCATCGTAACGAAGGGTTGAATCCCGTTCAAAAGACTTTATTCGAAATCGTAATCGCCGTCGTCGTGTCCGCTTACGCGTACACGAGGGGATTGACGAAAGTAAATATTCCGTTTACGAATATCGTCGTAGACTTGAAATTCTGGTATATTCCGCTTTGCGCGTTTTGCTTTATCGCAACTACAAACAGCGTAAATTTAACCGACGGGTTAGATGGTCTTGCGGGCGGCGTAACTTACGTTTATACGCTCGTTTTCGGCGTTTTGCTTTTAATTCAGGTATCAAAAGGCGGAATAAGGTATCCGATAAGCGAAGAATACGCGAACGTAGCGCAATTTTCTTTTTGTCTTTCGGGGGCGCTCGTCGGTTTTTTGTTTTACAATACGTACAGAGCGAAAGTTTTTATGGGGGATACCGGGTCTCTCGCGCTCGGCGGAGCGGTCGCGATAACGGCGGCACTGAGCGGAAATTTACTTTTTATTCCGATTATCGGAATAACTTACGTCGCTTCGAGCATATCCGTAATATTGCAGGTGGCGTATTTTAAGTTGAGCGGCGGTAAGCGGATATTCCTTATGGCTC
>USOJ01000077.1 GCA_900556195.1 uncultured Eubacteriales bacterium | reverse complement strand
TTGGAACATATCCGCGCCGACGCGAACGTTTACTAAAAAATCGTCGATATTCATTGCTTTCGCGCCGTTCATAAACATATTGGCCCAAAGCAGAGTATCTTCCATCAATAAGCACGATTGATAGTTCCCCGCGCTTAAAACCGACGATTTTTTGAACATTACCGTAACGTGATTAAGCCCGTCGCGACGTTTTTGATATTTTTTAATTTCGGCGTCGGTTAAAGGCACCGTTCTTTGCGCTACGGGTATCTGCGTCTTTTTCGAATTCAAGAATATGACTTCCGCAAATATCGAGTTCGGGGTCATTTTCAAACTCTTTGAGTTGCAATTCAAAACGGTCGCCTCGCGAAACGTCGTCCGTATCCATTCTGGCAACGAGTTCATATTTACAATGAAGCATACCTTCACGCAAGGCAAGCCCCAAACCGACGTTTTTTTCAAGCGGAACGATCGTATACAAATCCGGGGCTTTTTCCACGAATGAATTCAAAGTTTCGTCGAGTTCTTCGGTAAGCGCGCCGTCCTTGACTATAACGATTTGCGACGGTTTTACCGTCTGATTCAAAACGCTTTCCAGACTTTCTTTCAGATATTCGGGATTTTCTTTAACGTATAAAGACATCAATACCGAGAAAGGCATCATATTTTTTCACTCTTAAATTATTTATCTTGCAAAGCGACGTAGTCGCCTTCGTAATTTTTGCCTAAAACCGCGAAAACGGTCATAAACATAGTTTTAATATCTCGCCAAAAACCGTAGTTTTTAATCTCTTTAAGGTTATAATACATCTTCGCGGGCAAAATCTTTTCTACGTAAGTTTTATCCGTATCTTCCGCTCCGCTTAAAAGTTCGGCTTCGTCTTTATAGTAAATACTCGCAAGACTCGTTACGCCGGCAGGCAACAAAAGAGTCGCTTTCATTTCGGGCGTATACTCGCTTACGTATTTAGGGACTTCCGGGCGCGTACCGACGAACGTCATAGTTCCTCGGAATATATCTATAAGTTGGCAAATTTCATCCAAACGGCACTTGCGTATAAACTTACCGACTTTCGTTACTCTCGAATCGTGGTCTACGGTAACTTGCGAACCTTTATCTGCGTTTTGCACCATCGACCTGAATTTGAATATTCTGAAACGTTTTCCGTACTGCGTAACCCTTTCCTGACGGTAAAATACGGGACCTTTACTGTCTGTTTTTATCGCTATCGCCAGAATCAGAAACAAAGGCGACAGAATTATAAGCATAATAGCCGAAACGAAAATATCGAAAATTCTCTTCCAGAACAGCGAAAATCTTTTTTTACGAAGAACGTCGTAATATTCCCGAACTTCTTCGGTTTGCATATCGGCAGGCAGTTTTTCCCACTTAACAAGACGCATTAAAGATACTCCCGCAAAATATCCGTGAAATTATCGATTACGTATTCGACTTCTTCGTCCGTAAGACATGTATGAAGCGGAAGCGTAATTTCGTGTGCAAAATGATTATAAGCGTTAGGATAATCTTTTATATCGAATCCGAGATTTTTATAAGCGGTATGCATCGGAAGCGGCTTATAATGCACGTTGCAGGCGATTTCCCTTTCAGCCATTTTGTTGATAATTTCTCCGCGTTGTTCGTACGAGACGTTCGGAATTTCCGTAATATACAAATGCCCCGAAGATTCGTGTTCGTCGGTATAATGCGGCAAAACTTTTACGCCGAGCGGTTTCAACGCCCTGTCGTATCTTTCGATAATATCTCTGCGGCGTTTAAGCATACCCGGATAGCGTACGAATTGTTTAAGCCCTATTGCGGCAACTACGTCGGTCATATTGCATTTATACCAGGTTCCGACGATATCGTATTCCCATGCGCCGAGTTTCGTTTTTGCCAACGCGTCTTTAGACTGTCCGTGCAGACTTAACAACTGCAACTGATGATAAATTTCGTCGTCGCTTATTCCGTCTATAGTTTTCCAAGTAAGCGCGCCGCCTTCCGCCGTCGTAAAGTTTTTTACAGCGTGAAAACTGAACGAGGAAAAATCGGCGACCGAACCTATCATTTTGCCGTTTAATTTTGCCCCGAACGCGTGAGCGGTATCCGCGCAGACGACGATTCTTCCTATTGCCCTCTGAATATCGTTCGCCGGTTTGAATAAATGTTTTTTTCGCTCTACGATGCCGAATATTCTATCGTAGTCGCAAGGCACGCCGCCTAAATCTACGGGGATAATAACCTTAGTTTTATCGGTAATTGCCCTTTCGAGCGCGTCGTAGTCCATTTCAAGGCTATCGTGCTGCGTATCTATAAGTTTAAGCGTTGCTCCGACGTGGCACACTACCGACGCGGAAGCGGTGTAAGTATATGCGGACGTAATAACTTCATCGCCCGCGCCTATACCCAAAACGTGCAATGCCATTTCCGCGCAGGCGGTCTGTGAGTTAAGACACACGCATTTATTTACGCCTATCCATTCGGCGATTTCTTTTTCCAATTGTTTAGTGCGCGGTCCGGTAGTAATCCAGCCGGAACGCAACGCGTCGGAAACTTCGTTTATTTCAAGTTCGGAAATATCCGGAGGAGAAAACGGTATTCTCATAAAATTTACTCCTTTTTACCGAGTATATCTATGAATAGATATAACATTTCTTATGGAGTATAACATATTTCTTATTAAAAATCAAATAATGCGCGGCAAATGCGAGCATTTTTTAATTAAATCTATCAATTTCGGGGATTTTTTGAAATTTTTATAATACGAAAGGCTGTTTTATCCGCCCGATTACGCGATAAATTCGAAATATTTTAAGTAGTTGCCTTTTAACAAAAAATATGATATAATTCCCCAACAAAACGAATTTTGGAAAATTTATGGAAATCATACGGTTAGATAAATCGGTATATGAAGGCAAAAAATTTACCGCCCGTTATAAAACGAGCGGATATTACGATATAAGAGCATTCAACGACGGTTTCAAAATCGAATATCTACGCCTAAAAGAACCGATAGAGAAATCGTTCGAGGACGAATTTTTCGGTAAATGGCTTGAAAATCCGACAGCCTACGGCGCGTTCGAGGGCAAAAAACTGCTCGGATATGCAGAAGGCTCGATCGAATCGTGGAACAACCGTTTTCGTATAAGCAATATTTGCGTATTTGAAAATTCCGAGCGGCGTAGAGGTATAGGAACTGCGCTGATCGAAAAAATTTCAAAAACCGCAAAATCGTTAAAAGCGAGAATGATAGTTTTAGAAACGCAATCGTGCAACGAAAACGCAATCGCATTCTACAAAAAACACGGATTCGAAATTATCGGTTTTGATTTGTTTTCATATACGAACGACGACCCGATACGGCATGAAATTCGCATTGAAATGGGTAAAAAACTATAATGTCGATAATAAAAACTTTTATAAATAAAACGAACTCAAGATTGTCTCTCGGGTTCGTTTTATTATTATTTGGTGCGGTCAACAGGACTTGAACCTGCACGAGAAAGCCTCATAAGATCCTTAGTCTTATGCGTCTGCCAATTCCGCCATGACCGCATATTTCGCAACCTAAACGCCAACGACTATCGCCAACATCCAGACTGCTCGAATATAATACCAAATTAGAATTTGTTTGTCAAACGTTTTTATCGCGTTTTTTGCATTTTTCTACATATTTTTTTAAGAATAAAAATTTTTGTTATAGAAGTAAAAACAGTGATAAATTTTATCCCGTTTTTGTTGAAAAGTATTAAAAACAATGTTATAATACGGTTATGAAATACGAAATGATGTTGCGAATTTTATTTTATCTGTTGGCGCGCGGAAAAACTTCCGCATCGAAACTCGCTTCGAGATTCGATATATCTACCCGAAGCGTAATCCGTTACGTCAACGAAATCAGCCTTGCGGGAATCCCTATTATTGCCGACAACGGAAGAAACGGCGGCTATTATATTGCTGATTCGTACAGAATCACCGACGGATTTATGACGAAAGAAGAGTTCGACGCGCTTATAGTCGCAGCAGAAGCCTTTAACGACTCGCTCGGCGAAAAACACCTTTCATCCGCTGTTGACAAGTTGAAATCCATGCACCGACCAAGACAAAACAACGGCGAACTTAAAGCGGGAAACTTTTTAATAGACTTTTCCAGTTGGTACGGTCAAAACGATACGAAAGCCGTAATTTCCGTATTAGAAGAGGCTATTGAACGCAACGTTACCGTCAACATCGAATACGTAGACAAAAACGGAAACAAAACCGAGAGAGAAATAGAACCGCACGTTATTATACTTAAACAAGGGTTGTGGTACGTTTACGCATATTGCAAAGTCAGAAACGAATTCAGAACGTTTAAGTTGTCGAGAATTTCTTACGCCACGCAAACGGAAACCAAATATAAAAAACGCCCCACCGATCTCGGATTGCTTACTAACGAAAAATGGTTTGACGAAAGCAACGCAGAATATATTGACCTTCGCATAGACGAAAGTTGCGTAAACGACGTAGAAGAATGGATAGGCGTAAACAGTATATACCGAAATACCGACGGCTGGACGTACGCGTCGGGCAAACTACCCATCGACGAATGGCTTATTTCGAAAATCGCCGGTTACGGCGGAAAAGTCGCCGTAATTTCACCCGAGTCGCTTAAACTGGCGGTGGTAAATAAGGCGAAAGAGATTTTGGAATTATACGATCAGTCGTTGTAAGTCTGCGCAACGTAAAATGCGGCTTTATTGTAAATTTAAGAAAGTTTAACCGCAAAACCAGCCGTAAAATATTAAGTGCAAAATAACACGTATCATAAGAAATAACCGGTTTAACCATTCTATGCCGGGCAAGAATAACACCACTTATAAACGCAATAATATATTTTTGTCTGTCGCAAACCGCTCTCTGTAATGCAAAAAAAGGGGGCGGTTGCTCCCTTTTTTATAAACTTAACGCGGAAAAACTTATAATATTATTTTCCGTCCCATTCCGCTCGTATAAACGTTCATAACTCCTTTTTCGCGCATAAGATCGCGGGTATGCAACGAATCGAGATTCGCGGTGTTGAAACCCGAACCGTTATCGTTGTTATATACCCAGTCTACGGCAGGATAAAGGCATACTTTAATATCTTTTATCGCGTTATAAAAAGCGTCGCTCGTTCCATTTTGCCCGTGATGAGCCATTTGAATGAGAGTGCAACTTTCGATTTCCTTTTTAGTCCATTCGTCGTTCAGATATACGTCGCCGCGATCGCCCATATCGCCCGTAAACAACACGGATTCGCCGGGCGTTTCCATCTTATACATTATACCCGAATTGTTGCCGTAGTTGCCGTTCTTTTCGGTGTACCAGGCGTTGTTAAGGACTTTCATTGTAACGTATTCGCCCAACTTATACTCGTCCTTATAGTGCGGCGTTACTACGTTTTTAACTTTTTGAGGATTATTTTTAACTAAACTTTCAAACTTATCGCAAAACGGATAATCGCTGTCGCTGCTCAGGTCTTTTACCATCTGAGACGTCGGAAAATCGTAATACAAATTCTCCACCGCAATATCTTCATTCTCGAGTAACCGAGCAAGAACGGTAGTATGATCGGTATGAAAATGCGTTAAGAACCAGTAATCGACTTTATGAGTAAACGTTCTGAGCAGTTTAAGCGTAGCGGTTGCATCTCCGTCCATGTATCCGCCGTCTATTACGATAACTTTATCGTCGGGCGTAATCACGACGTATCCCATAGCGAGAGTAACGCTTTCGAGCGAAATGAGATTAACGCCGCCGAGAAGCGGCTTACTCTCTTCGCTTGCAGTTACTTTAAGGTCTGATATATACGCCGTTTCGCTTTCGGCAAAATCTAACCGTATATTAACGAAATTTTCGCCGTTTTCGGTGTAAACCATCGTTTTGAACCGAACTCTGTTCCAAACGTTTGCCGGATACCCGTAATCCACGAGATCGCCCTCGGACTTATATACCCTTAAAGTGTCGTTATACCCTACGCCGTCGTACTTCAGACGGAATTCGACCGTAACCGTATCGAACGTTTTCAAAGCGTTTATTTCGTCGTTTTTCACACGTAAAACCGAGGTTTTACCGTTAAAAGTTAACTTTATCGCTTCCGTACCGTTGTAACCATTATCGGATTCAGTCAACGTTCCGCCGCTTACGGTTAAATTATTTTTTATACTTTCCTCAGCCGAAACTTTTGCCGTTCCGCCCGTATAAACCACGCCCATAGTCAAGCAGACTCCCAGCACGAATACTAAAATTTTATTTAAGATTCTCATTTACGACG
>USOJ01000076.1 GCA_900556195.1 uncultured Eubacteriales bacterium | reverse complement strand
CCGCCTTTACGTAATAAGTACCCGCAACGAAACCGCCTTCGGGTTTGTCGCCGTATTCGCCGTCTTCGGCGGTAGAGTAAACGTAAGTTACGGTCGCGCCGTCTTTCGCGGTCGCTCCGATAGTCGGTTCGCCACAGCAGTTAATATCCTCTATGCTGCCCGGCATGGTTATTTTGTTGTCTGCTTTGGTTATTTCGAATTCAAGCGTGGCAACAGCGCCTTCGACGCCTGCAAACGCGTAGTTTACCGGATCGGTAAGCGTCAACTTAACGTCGTATTTGCCTACGTTCGTTCCGCCGTTATTTTCGGTTACGGCGTACGAATCTTTTGCCTCCACGTCTGCCGTCAGAGGCGAGCCGGTGTACGTCTTGCTCTCAGCAGTCGGCAATTGCACTTCTATTTTGTTTACCGTTACCGCGAAATCGGTTGCGTAGCCCGCCGCTTTTATAACGACTTTCGTCATATCCGCGGTAAGTTTATCCGCCCCGTCTTTCGTGTAAGCAAAAGTAACGTCGCCTGCGTTTACCGCTTCGCCGTTGCAACCCGTTACGGAACAAGTCTTCACGACTTCGATGCCCGTAAGGTCGAATTCATCAAACGCCGTGTAGACGGTTTTCGTCGGATTCGTCTTTACGCTTATTCCGTTAAAGGTATGCGCCGCGAGCGGAAGCGCGAGTTCGTCAGCGGTGGTTTCTACGTATTTATCCCCGTCTTTAACGAACAACTTATCGCAACCTTCGCACTTGTAATGGGCTTTCGTCCCCGGCGTAACGCACGTCGAAGCGACTTCGTCTACTTCGATATACTTATGCGAATGTTTAGGTTTGCTCGTGTTGCCGCACGCGACGAGCGCGCACAGCGATACGAGCAGGCAGATCATCAACGTTACGAGCATTGATCTCTTTCTCATAATTTCCCTCCATATTGAGTTTTTATTTTTCAGCCGTTAAAGGTATCTTTTCGTCGAAGACGAAAAGAAGGGTACCCTTCCCGAACTTTTCGGAATTTATCGCTTTGCGTATGCGATTTTTTTCGTTAATACAACTATACCGCTTGCATTATACAACAATTTACGATATAATAATTGTATTATTATTTCAACTTTTTGTAAAATACTATCAATAACGTATATTCTGTCTATTATGAAAACGAATTATCCTTTACGCCTCGAAAGGCACGACAACCCGTTTTTCACCCTTAGCGACGTGTCATCTTTTTCGCAGGGGTTCGCCTACTATCACGGCGCAGACTACCCCATTTTAATGCACTCGCACAACTTTTACGAACTCAACGTCGTAACGAAAGGCGAATGCCGGCATTATTCCGACGACACGAGCCACCCCGCAAAGGCGGGCGACGTGTTTATGATTCCGCCGTATACCGAACACGGATACTGGACGGACGACGAAAACGTAAGTCTATTCAACCTTATTATAAGCAACGATATCTTAAACGATTATAAAGTTCAACTAAACAAGTACCCCGGCATAAAGATTTTGTTCGAGGTCGAACCGCAAATCCGCCAGGCGTTCAACGATTCGTCGCTCAATATAAACGTTCCGCAAGATATTCTGAAAGATTTCGTCGGCGATTTCGATGAACTCATCTCTGCCGACAAAACCCGCGACAAAGACGACGGCGTTATGTTCGATTTGAAAACCGTTTGTCTTTTATGCAAACTTGCGGGACTTATATCCGAAAAATACGCGACGATAACCGACGACAGCCGAAAATCCGCAGACTATATGATACTTAAAACCACGCAATATATGGAAGAAAATTATTTTTCCAAAATCACGGTCGACGACTTATCGCGAATCGTAAATATGTCCGCCCCGAATTTTTACCGGTACTTCAAAAAAGTGTTCAATACGTCGCCTATGGAATATCTTAAACGAATAAGAATTTCGCACGCGACGGCTATGCTCTCGTCAACGGATAAATCTATATCGTTCATCGCGCAGGAATGCGGATTTTTCGATTCGTCGCATTTTACGCATACCTTCGAACAAGCGACGAATATGAACCCCAAAGAATTCCGACGGAAATCTCACATCCCGTACGAACGCAAATAACCGTGCGTTTCGTAGCGGCAAACGTACCTTCCCTATCATCCGCTTGAATTATAACATAAGCAGAAAAGATAGTCAATATTAAATCTTGCATAAAAATATTGCATTTCTTGCAAAGATACGGCATACCGGAACTTATATTGCGCCCACCCGACGACGTATTGCAATTAAAATTACGAAATAAAATTCTTAATTTATCGTTATTTATGGTTTAAGACGTTTTTAATTCGACCGCAGGTGATTATCTGATATTAAAACGCCCGTACGGGGGAATTTCCCGTTAGCATCAAATTTTAAACAGCATCTTTTGTTCTCATAGAAACACGCTCATCGGCATATTCTATATCATCGTAGCGTAGCAACTTGAGAATAGTTGTTGTTTTTCAAAAGATATTCTATCATAAGTATATATTTTACCATAAAAACGCTCCTTTTGTCGCCCTCTTTTACTTGTATCCGTATATACGGGAAAGCGTTCAGTTTTTCTGACCACCCCCGTTTTTTAGGGTATTTTTCGAGTTTTGACGAACTAAATCCAAAGAAAAAAGCAGCCACTCTTTCACAAGAATGACTGCTTTTCGTGTATTTTAGTATAAATTATGCGTTTTTTAGCCGATTTCGGACTTATTTGGTCGCCCTCGGATTACGGATGTTAGCCTGAATGGATGTGTATAGTGAAAAGTTGATTGTGTATATTTATACCCTTTTTCAAGCGTTTTGTTTGTCTTATGCATACATATTGCATATTTTGTCGAATTATGTATATTTATGCAAAACGCGGTAGCTGTAGGTTTTTGGTGATTTTTCACCCAATTTTTCGTAGTTGGTCTTGATAGTCCTTGCTATTTTGAAAGTGCGTTAATCCCTTATAAAACCTGACTTTTTCGGCATTTTGGTAAACTATTTTATTGCTACCCTAACGCCACCCACTATCACCGCAAGTCTTACTATAATTTGGTTGCAATTTTTCTTTATATTTCCACCACAGTCATACCGTGATTACAGACTTTTAGCAGTTTTTCAAGTTCTTTATATTTACCTTTCAATTCCAATGCTTTGAAATTAAATATATCAAAATCTTCGCCGTTGATTACGGCTTTTACCGTACCGTTTCGCACTTGAGCGTTCAGCCATTGACGGGCTTTTGTACGAATTGCACCGCCTTTTCCGCTACTGCCGTATCCGTGAATCACCGCAAGACAAGCGATTTTGTTTTGCTTGCAAAGGGTTATCGACATTTTGAGATAACTCATTGCCTCATCCACCGTCGGCATACCTTCTTCTAAATTGATTTCTTTATACTTACTCATTCAACTCACCAGGCTTTATCTCATAAATTTCTTCCAACAATTCTCGTGTGATACAATCTTTAGCCTTTCCGCATTGAATTACTTTTCCATCCTTCATAATAGCCACGTCGCAATTTAGATTTTTTACATGTTCAGGGTTATGGATGGTAAATACAACCGTTTTGCCAGCACGTTGCAAATCTTTTACAATCTTGAAAAGTCGAATTTGATTACCATAATCAAGTGATGCCGTCGGTTCATCCATAACGATAATCTTCGATTCCTGCGTCAACGCCCTTGCGATACATGCAAGCTGACGCTCCCCACCACTTAATTTATTGATATCCTTTGAAAGCAAGTGCGTAATGCCAAGTTTTTCCGCATTATTCTTTGCTATCTCATAATCGCTTTCGCCGGGTGAGCCCCCAAAAGGCAAATGGCAATTCCTCCCAAACAAAACAAACTCTAAAACCGTATAGTCAATGTTGATAACCATATTTTGTGAAATATAAGCAACCTTCTGGGCTAATTCTTTTGATGATAAGAGTTTCACGTCTATACTGTCAACCTTTATTTCCCCTTGCTTATAATCGTTATAACCGATAATGCAATCAAGCAACGTGGATTTTCCACAACCGTTTTTACCGAGAATAGCAACTATTGCGCCTTCTTCAATCGACAAATTAACTTCGCGTAAAACGTTTTTATTCTTTTCATAACTAAAAGATAAATCTTTCATTTCTATTACGTTTTTCATTGAAGTTCCTTCCTCCTTTTGAAAATCGCATAGATAAACAATGGTGTTCCTATAATGCCCGTAATGACACTTAACGGAATTTCATTCGGCGCAAGCGTTCTAGCAAGCATATCCACGATAATCATAAACGCTGCACCCGACAGCATAGAAAGTGGTAAAACCTTATTGTTATCACTCCCCACAATCAGTCGTACCACGTTTGGAATTACCAAACCTATCCAGCCAATTGTACCACTCACCGATACTGCGCCTGCCGTTAAAAGTGTAGCGATTCCAATCAAAATGCCCATATTTGCTTTATAGTTAATGCCCAACGCTTTGGATTCTTTTGCCCCAAGAGATACGATATTTACCCGCCAAGACGTTAAAACCGTAACGACACAACTTGCCACAACAATTGGAAGCATAATCCATACTTCTTTCATTGTCGTTCCCGATAAATCCCCAAGCAACCAATACGTCATTTCTGCAAGTTTCATCTCATCATCGGCAAGATACTTCATAAGCCCTACTCCCGACGACATCAATCCGCCAACTGCAATACCCGAAAGCAACAACACAACGTTAGATTTGTTCTTGAAAATTTTTGCAATTAAAACGGTTAATATAACGGCAAGAAAACCCATCGCAAAAGAAAACAGACTAATAAATACACCAGAAAGCCCAAGTAAAATCGCAAAACATGCGCCAACACTTGCACCTGACGAAACGCCGAGTAAATCGGGTGAAACAAGTTTATTATTAAACGCGCTCTGATAAATCGCTCCCGAAACAGCCAAAGCACAACCAACAAGCGCCGCCAATAACGTTCTTGGCAATCTTAAATAGGCAATCACCCTTGCCGAAAGTTCAGGTACAGTTTGTCCCGTGAAATACTTTATGACGTCTGGAAACGGTATTCTATACCGTCCCACGCTCATAGAGACAAAAAATAATATCACTATGAGCGCGGACAATATTAAGACCGATATTATAAACGTTTTTTTGCTTTTACGATACTCACTCTGCATTTACCATAACTTCTCCATTTTTAGTCAAAGCATTACACATATTTTCAACGTCGCCGTAGGTAAGATCGTAGCCGAAATACTTTTTGATATTTGCTTTCAATTCCATCTTCATATCAAACTCGTAAGATGGATTAAATAAGCTTGCAACATATTTGAGCATAACGGGTGTTTCCGCACTTACGTTTTCAATGCCGACCATGGCAACGGGAATACGATAAACTCTGCCTTGTTGATTACATTCCAAAGCCGACCAAACGGGAGAGTTATCAAGCTGGTCCATGAGATAGTTTTGATATGCACCGCCGATTAGCATTGCGTGGGGATTAAGAGCTATCATTTCTTCATCCGATACTTTATGTACGTTCAAGACCTCGTATTTTTCCGTCGCAAGTCTCACGTTTGCCACGTCAAAAATACGCGAAATCATAGAATTTCCACCGTCGGAATAGTACAAGCCTTTTTGCTTTTCTCCATTTACGTAATAAACTGCTTTTTCGCTATTCGTTTCTCCAATCGCCGTTTTGATTTCCATAATCGTATCTTTAACTTCTTTTATCCAAGCGTCGGCTTTTGTCTTTGCCTCACCGCCGAAAACATCTCCCAAAAGCTCCGCAACTTCATATACTTCTTCATCAAAAGCTCCGTTCGGCGAGTATTGATGCACTGCAACTACGGGAATCCCTGCATTTCTAAACGCTTCCGCATTTTCAGTATTTTGAATAATTACAAGGTCAATACCATCCGCAACAAGTTCTTCTGCTGCTACACTGTAACTATACCCCTTAAAATTTGCCGCATTTGGATAAATCTCTGCAGCCCAAGGATTGTATGTAAACGAACGATACGTTCCTACAATTTTATCACCAAGCCCGAAAGCAATCATCAAGTCTGTTGCTGAGGGCGAAATGCACGCTACCTTATCTACACCTTTTGGAATGACTACCTTCGTGCCTTCCATATCCGTTACTGTCACAGTTTCGGGCGGATTGCTATTCTCGTTGCAGGCGGTTAAACTCGCACTTGCCCCTATCATCATGAACACCGACAATACTATTGCTAAAAACTTCTTCATTTTTTACTCCTTCTCCTCTTATTTTTGTATAGACTTCAAAATCCTATTAAATTCTTCTTCATCCTTAGCATCAATCA
>USOJ01000075.1 GCA_900556195.1 uncultured Eubacteriales bacterium | reverse complement strand
TAGATGTTGGCGTGAGCGATCGGGTTACCCGTGCATTGGAAGGCAAAATCCGCGAAGTGTCCGCCGAAAGTTTCTTTTACGGCGTTGCCGAGCGCTTCCGCCCCCTTGTAATTTCTGAAATCCACCGACTTATCGGCGCCCATGCGTTTAGCGAATGCAAGACGATTTTCGTTACCGTCTACGGCAACTATATTCTCTATACCCATAGTACGGAGTACCGCGATACAGATAAGACCTATCGGTCCGCAACCCTGAACGACTACCCTCGAATTGAAACGAAGAATACCCGTCGTTTTCGCTCTTTCTACGGCGTGCACGAGTACCGCGCAAGGTTCGATCAATACTCTCGAATCGAGATCGAGATCGCTTACGTTGAATACGGTGGAGCCGCCTTTTATAACTATGTAATCGGCAAACCAGCCGGTAAAATAATCGTCGCCGATAGGCTTAATCAAACCGTATACGTCGGCTTTGCCTACGTTTTGTTTATTGAGGTCGAACATCGTTATATCGGGGTCGTCGGCAAAAATCATACACGTAACGACTTTATCGCCGATCTTAAGATCCTTACCCGCGCTGTCTTTTCTGACGTTCTTGCCCATTTTGACGATTTCGCCCGTTCCTTCGTGTCCGAGTACTACGGGGATAAGTCCGAACGGATCTCTCTTGAATTCGTGAGCGTCGGTGCCGCATACGCCGCAACCTTCTACCTTTACGAGAATGTCGTCGTCGCCGAGTTCGGGAATCTTATATTCCTGAAGTTCGAATCTCTCTTTTTCCACGAGCATGGCGACTCTCGCTTTTTCGGGAATCGCACCCGCCGAACGCGGAGCCGAAACCGAAGATTTGCCGCCCATGTCGCTTAAAATCTTTCTTACGATTTCTTCGATATTGTTGGTATCCATTTTAATCTCCTTTATAAGTTACCTTATGCAAAGGCTTTCGACCATTACGCATCTGCGCGATTTGGTGAACGTATGCGCGGCGGTCAGACCTTCGCCCGTGCGGCTTGCAATCGTGAAGGTACAATAACCTTCGCCGCCGAAACCGAGCGCGGCGTACGACGGACCGTTTTTGACGAGTATCGCCGTATCGATCGCTTTCGCGTAAGTCGTGATATGGTCTACGTTTTTGGAGTGAATGTGCGCGCTGTGTCTGTTACCGTGTTCGAGCCATACCGCTTTTTCGACCGCGTCGTCGAAATCTTTGGCTCTTACTACGCCGAGAATAGGCATCATAAGTTCGGTAGCAATAAGCGGATGCTCCTTTTCGCCTTCGAAAGTTATGCAACGAATCGAATCGGGAACGTCTACGCCTACCATGGCAAGCAACGCTTTCGCGCTTCTGCCGACGCACTTTCTGTTAAGCCCCTTGGGGGTAAGCACCGTGGCGATAAGTTTATCCTGTACTTCTTTGGAAGCAAGATAACAACCCTGTTCTTCGACCATGTAACGCATAAGATCGTCGCATATATCGTCTACGGCGACGATTTCTTTTTCGGCTATGCACGGAAGGTTATTATCGAACGTACAACCGTTTACGATGTCTTCCGCCGCCTTTCTTACGTCCGCCGTTTCGTCTACGAGAGCCGGGGGATTGCCCGCGCCCGCGCCGATCGCCTTTTTACCCGAAGAAAGAACCGCCGTAACTACGCCCGGACCGCCGGTTGCAACCAACAACGCGATATCTTTATGGTGCATCATTACGTTGCTCGAATCAAGAGTCGGATGATAGAGCGAACAGCAGATATTAGCGGGACCGCCCGCCTCTACCGACGCTTTATTGATCATATCGACAGCGTAGTTCGAAGTTTTGATAGCCGCAGGGTGCGGATTGAACACTACGGTATTGCCCGCCGCGAACATTCCTATCGTGTTGCAGATAATCGTTTCGCTGGGGTTGGTACAGGGGGTTATCGCGCCGATAACGCCGAACGGACCCATTTCTATAAGAGTAAGCCCTTTATCCCCCGACCACGCCGTCGTCGTGATGTCTTCCGTTCCGGGAGTCATCTCCGCCGTGAGTTTGTGTTTTAATATCTTATGACCGACGTTGCCCATACCCGTTTCTTCTACGCCCATACGCGCGAGAATTTCGGCGTTTTCGATCGTCTTTTTACGGATATTCGCGATAACCTTTTCACGCGCGTCGAGCGGCATCTTCTTGACGATTTGCTGCGCTTTTTTCGCCGCGGCGATAGCGTCGTTCATATCGTCGAACAGGCCGCTTTGACTTTGCGGTTCGGTCAGGTTGAGTTTTGCGACGACCTGCCTTACGATAGCCGATACGTCGTTTTCGTTAATCTTCATAATTCCTCCTTCACGGAATTACTTGCCGAGTTGAGCCAAAACTTTTTTGGTGATTTCCGCTACGAGGTCGGCGTCCGTTTCGTTAGCGTTTTCCGAAGTTCCGCAGGAGCAGGATTCGCAGTTGTGGCAACTGAATTCGCCCTTCTTGTTGTTAAGACAAATGTTGGCGGGGTGTTTACCCTTCAATCCGAACTGACGGCGGATTTCGTAAAGTCTTGCAACCTGCTCTTTGGAAAGTTCCTTCGGACCGCCGAGAAGACGGGAGTTGAAGAGAAGTTTCGCGTAGAACTCGACGGATTCCATTTTGTGATACGCGTTGAGAAGCGAATCGGAATAAGTGAGCGCGCCGTGGTTGGCAAGAAGAACGGCGTCGAAATATTGCAAATATTTGGAAACCGCGTCGGGAATTTCTTCGGTCGACGGAGTGCCGTATTCCGCGATGGGAACGCAGCCGAGCGCGATAACCGCTTCGGGCATTATGGGTTGAGTCAAAGGAATACCCGCGATCGCGAAGGACGTAGCGTAAATGGGGTGAGCGTGAACTACCGATTTTACGTCGGGTCTTTCTTTATAAACTCTCATGTGCATCTTGATTTCGGACGAGGGTTTGAAACCGGGGTTAGCCTGAAGGACTTTGCCGTTCTCGTCGACTTTGCAGATGTATTCGGGGGTCATGAAACCCTTCGATACGCCCGTGGGGGTGCAGAGGAATTCGTGGTCGTTAAGTTTTACGGAAATGTTACCGTCGTTGGCGGCAACCATGCCCTGACCGTAAATTCTCTTGCCGATTTCGCAAATTTGTTTTTTGATTTCGAATTCGTTTACCATATTTATCTCCTTAATAATCTCTCGATTATATTTTTTCGTTTTTTATATTTTTTATTTGCTTTTACTCTCCGTCATTGCGTCAATGCCGAGTTAAAGGTGTCATTCTGAGGCTCTGTCGAAGAATCTCCCGGAAGGGTGGTTCACCGCGGAGTAACTATTACTCAAATATCGAGTCCGCAGGTTTTGCCTTTCCAGGCGATGTTTCGCTTACGCTCAACATGACAAATATCCTTGCCTTCCCTATCGGGGAAGGTGGTGGCGTAGCCGCCGGAAGAGGTCAAAACGTTTATTCGTTCCAGCCGAGATAGTTTATCAACTCGTCTAACCCCTCGCGCGTTACCGAGTCCACGAAAAAGACTTTTTCGCAACCCGCAATCTCTAACCATTCTTTGGCGAGATTCCTGTCCGCGTCCGGATGATTTATCTGCGTTACTATACCTATGACTTCTCTCGTTGCGGTCGCCGTGGTGGCGGGCG
The DNA here is from genome assembly GCA_900556195.1 of uncultured Eubacteriales bacterium. Lineage (GTDB taxonomy): Bacteria > Bacillota > Clostridia > Christensenellales > Borkfalkiaceae > UBA10281. The sequence goes on along the minus strand of USOJ01000075.1, from coordinate 2,671 downwards.
AATAAAGAGAGAACGGTTCGTTTGCCGCGAGTATAAAACCTATTACGTCTACCTCGTAAGAATACAGCGCAAGCGCAAAGCCGAATTGCTTGTCCTCTATATATTCCCCCGGAGGGTCGATTATATACTCGCTGTAATTGACGTATTGAGTTTTGTGGTACTCTATGTCTTCGCCGTACAGAGCCTGCGTCAGAGTGGTTTTCCCCGCGCCGCTTCTGCCCATAAACATAATTTTCTTTTTCATTATATATAATTCGATATATAACCCAACCCGCCGCTTCAATAAACCGTCATTCTGAGCAAACTTGCGAAGAATCTCCCGGAAGGGTGGTTCACCGATACCGCCTTATACGATAATCAAGTCTTCGTTAAGTTGCAGGTCGTGAATTTAAGTACGTTTTTCGCGTATTCTAAAACCGCCTCTATCGAAGTGGATACTTCCGACACCGTGCCGAGCAGGATAAGCGTTCCGCTGAACCTGTCTACGAAACCGATTTCAACGCCGCTCGCCTTTATGGCTATATCGGCGGTAACTATCGCGCTTTCGGCGGGAGTCATGCAGACGATGCCTATCGCGTTTTTAGAATAGTCTACCGCGGGGTTCAAGCCGAGTTTGCGATACATTATCGGGTCGGGATTCGCTATGACGTGCGCAAGCGTGATTTGCTTACCGGGAACGAGTTCCTGTACGATGCGCAGTTTTTCTTTTGAAGAAAAAATCTTCTCGTCGTATTCCATACTTGAATTATACAACACTTTTAATGCAATGTCAACACAAAACAACAAAAAAATTAAAAAATTTATTAAATTTATGTTGTTTCTTGTTGTTTTCAAAGTATTTTTTCGGTAAATATGTTATTTTTGTTGTTTTTCGCATAAAAACGTGCTATAATCTTATTATGAAAAGCGTAATGGACTTACATACCCACTCTCTTTCGAGCGGACACCACACCCGCGACACCGTTACGGACATGGCGCGTGAAGCCGCGAAAAGGGGTATAGAATACCTCGGGATAACCGAACACGCCCCCGCGATGCCGGGGTCTTGCGGCAGAAGTTATTTCACGTCTTGCCTGTACGCCGACAAAAAGTTGTTCGGCGTGAATATGCTCTACGGCGCAGAACTCAACGTGTTGAGCGAGGACGGAAAAGTAGACCTTGAAAAATCGGACTGCAAGCACCTTTGCCACCGCATAGTATCTCTGCATAAAGATTGTTTTAAGCCGAAAAACGAAGAGATAAACACGAACGCGCTCATAAACGCGATGAAAAGCGGAATGGCGCACATTATCGGACACCCCGACGACCCGACTTTCGATATAAACTTCCACGCGCTTACGGACGCGGCTAAAAATTACGACGTCGCGCTCGAAATAAACGCCGTAGGCGTAGCCGAAAACGGATACCGCAAACGCAATATCGAAGGGCTTACCGAAATGCTTCTGCTTTGCAAACGCAAAGGAGTATTCGTCACTTTGGGCAGCGACAGCCACGGAAAAGAGCATATCGGCGAGTTTGACAATATATATAAGGTATTGTCGGCGACGGAATTCCCGAACGAACTCGTACTTAACTTCTACCCCGATAAATTTTTCGATTTCGTCAAAAACAGATAAAAAACGGCGCAGCGCCCGCCGGGTTCAAGGTAAAACACGAACCCGGCGGGCGTTTTACATTCACACTTCGTTCACACTTTTAGTTATATAACGCAAAAACGGCGGCGATTTTCAACAAAAAATTAGTCGTATTTTGGTCAGATTTTACGAATAATGAAATTTTTTGAGAAAATTTTCATAAATTGCTTGCGTTCGGTAAAGACCTTATATCCAATACAAGCGGAAGTTTAGGGTTTATGTTTAACGCCGGCGGCGCGGCTTCCGTCTTATTATGGGTCGCAAGTCTTGTTCTCTCAATAATTGCGGTTGCCAAATCAAACGCAAAAAGAGCATTGTCGATAGTTGCCGCTGCTTTGCTGCTCGCTTCCGCGTCTTCAATATTTATGCTTATTCCTAATATGACTCTTGTTGAAGTTGCCGCCAACGGCGAAAGAGAAGCATTCGCCTTATGGAAAACCGATACGATTAAAGCACTTAACGTAAAACTTTTATCCGGTTATATTTTATACGCCGTAGTCGCATTTCTTTCTTGCGCGGGTTTCGTAGTAAGCGCGATTCTCAACAAGAACTGATCTGTTGACAAAACTTAAAAACACCGCTTTTTGAAAAGCGGTGTTTTTTTGCACTTAATTTCGTTCGCAGGCGTATAATGTAATAACTCATAACCACAGATAATTGTGGCTAAGGAGGGTTACTTATGAAAACTTACGACGGAATAATAATAGGCGTAATAGTAGGAGCAATAGCCGCAAAGTGTTTGCGTTGCGACCCGAAACCGCCCTGCGAATTTATACCTATGCGCCCGATAGGCATTCCCTGCCCGTGCGGCAACCCATGCCGTCCGTGCGAAAAACCGAAACCGAAGAAGAAACCGTGCGAAGACTGTTATTACAGATTCTTACGCGACTGCGAAAAATATTAACTATTATAAATTACGGGGAGGCAACCTTATTGCCTCCCCGCTTTTGTTTTTCAACCCGTCATCGCAAACGAAGTCATACAAACTCTTTCCGTCATCGCGAGCGCAGCGTGGCGACCTTAGGCAGGGTCGCCCC
>USOJ01000074.1 GCA_900556195.1 uncultured Eubacteriales bacterium | reverse complement strand
TCCCTTAACCCCGTTCCTTCTTTCATACCCGCGCAAATTGCGGTAATTTCGGGATTTTCGGCTGCCGCATTGCACAAAACTTCTCCGACGGCGGTCGAGAAAGACCCTGCGCCGGTATCGAAATTTTTACCGACGCCGTGATAACTTTCGGCATCGTTTTCGGCCTCGGTCATCCCTTTGCCTTTTTTCGTCCGAAGATGTAAAAGAACGGCTTTGTCCGAATATTTAAGATTTTCAAGTATTTTTACGACTTCTTTTATATCGTTACCGTCGAATATCCCGACGTACTTAAAACCGAGCGCTTCGATTGCCGTAACGTTGTTAATGCTTACTTTTATCGATCTTTTAACTCGTTTGAGCCACTTGCCGATAAAACTTTTACCTATCGTTCTGTTGGCGAAATTCATGAATTTCCCGTAAGTTTTTCTCGTTCTCATTTTCGAGAAAAACTTATACATTCCGTTGTTATTACGGGAAATCGACATTCCGTTGTCGTTCAGTATTATTATAAGTTTTTTAGGTTTTATATCGCTTGCGGAAAGCGCTTCGAGGTTTTCGCCGTTAAAAAGCGAAGCGTCGCCGACTACGTCTATTACGGTATAGTCCTGCCCTTTCGCATCTCTCGCCGCGCAGTATCCGAGGCACGCCGAAACGGAATTGCCCGCGTGCCCCGCGCCGAACGGATCGTAGACGCTTTCGGACGGAATGGGAAAACCGCCCGCTCCGCCGTCTTGTCTGACGTTTGCGATATCTTCGCCCCTGCCGCTTAAAATTTTATGCGCGTAACATTGATGCCCTACGTCGAAAATCAATTTATCGGTCGGAAAATCGAAAACGCGATAAAGCGCGACCGTGAGATCAACCGCGCCTAAATTAGAAGACAGATGCCCGCCGTTGGCGTCTACCGCTTCTATTATTCGTTTTCGTACGTCAGACGCAAGTTCTTCCAGTTCGGGAACGGATAAATTCTTTACGTCCGACGGAGTTTTTATATTTTCGAGCAAAACCGATATCTCCGCGCCTTATTCGGCGTATATTTTAACTATATTGACTATTACTTCCGCCATTTTTTCGAGCGTGAAAGACGGAATAAATTCTTTTCTGCCGTGGAAGTTGAAACCGCCCGTAGAAAGATTGGGACAAGGCAACCCCTCGTAAGAAAGTCTCGCCCCGTCCGTTCCGCCCCTTATGGGAGTGACGAACGGCTCTACGCCCGCCAAAACGAAAGCCTTTTTCGCGTTATCGATAAGATGATAGTTATCGGCGATTATATCCGCCATGTTATAATAACTGTCTTTTACTTCCGTTTCAAACGTACCGTCGCCGTATTTATCGTTCAGAAATTCGGAAATCTTTGCAAAAAACCGCTTTTTATCTTCAAATTTAGATTTATCGTGGTCGCGTATGATATACTTCGCAACGCACGTTTCAACTCCGCCGTTTACCTCGTCAGCCATATAAAATCCTTCGTAATTTTCGGTATGAACCGGTCTTTCCGCAATCGGTAACAGCGAGTGAAATTCGCAGAATAAATCTATCGCGTTTTTCATTACGTTCTTCGCGCTGCCGGGGTGAATACTCACGCCGTTGACTTTGACGGTCGCCGCGGCTGCGTTAAAATTTTCGTATTCTATTCCGCCGAGTTTATCTCCGTCTATCGTGTAACCGAAGTCCGCGCCGAAACGTTTCACGTCGAATTTATCCGTCCCCCTGCCGATTTCTTCGTCGGGGGTAAACGCGATTAAAACGTCGCCGTGCATAATGCTCTTATCGTTTGCAAGTATTTCGGCGGCAGTCATAATTTCGGCTACGCCCGCTTTATCGTCCGCGCCGAGAAGCGTTTCGCCGTCGGTTACGATAAGTTCTTTGCCGACGTATTCCGAAAGATACGGATTATCGTTTACGGTAATTTTTATGCCGTTTTTAAGCGTAATATCACCGCCGTCGTAATTTACGAATTGCGGATTTACGTTTTTACCGCTTACTGCGGGCGAAGTATCGACGTGAGATATAAAACAAATACGTTTAAGCCCCTTTTTAGTTGCGGGAATAACCGCGGTAACGTAACCGTTTTCGTCCATATCGGCTTTAAGACCGAAACTTTCGAGTTCGTTTTTCAGTTTCTTCAAAAGGACTTTCTGCCCTTCCGTACTCGGAAACGACGAAGAATTTTCGTCGGAAGTCGTTTCGTATTTTACGTATTTCAAAAATCTTTCTTTAGCCGTCATGATTCGTTTAGCCTATAAAAGCGACGAACGCTTCGTAAGTACTGTATAAGTCAGCCTTTGATACCACTTCGTAAGGCGCGTGCATCGAAATAACGGGAACGCCGATATCGATCGTGTCGATATTGAGTTTGGAGATATATTTTGCAACGGTGCCGCCACCGCCGGCGTCTACTTTACCGAGTTCGGCCATCTGCCAGTTTACGCCCGCTTTGTCGAACGCTCTGCGCACTTCGCCTACGAGTTCCGCTCTCGCGTCGTTGGATCCGCTCTTACCGCCCGCTCCCGTGAACTTGCAAAGAGCCGTTCCGCAAGCGACGAGACTCGAATTTCTCTTTTCGAATACGTTTGCGAAGTTGGGGTCGTAACCCGCAGTAACGTCCGCCGAAAGGCATTTACTGTTAAGTCTTACGAGCGAAGCGGGCTTATTTTGCGAAGCCGCGAGAAAATCGAGAAGATCGGAGAAAATCTCGCACTGCATACCGGTAGGACCTTCGCTGCCGATTTCTTCTTTATCCGCGAGTATAACGACTACGGTATGTAAAGTGTCTTTGCTTTCGCCGAGAGCCGTTATTGCTGGATAAGAACAAACTTTATCGTCGTGTCCGTACGCGCCGATCAGCGAACGGTCGAAGCCTATATCGCGGGCTTTGAACGCAGGTACCGCGCACAACTCCGCGCTGATAAAATCGGGTTCTTTCATACCGTAACGCTCGTTGAGTTTTTGCAAAACCGTAAGTTTTACCTTTTCTTTTACGTCTTCGTCCTTAAACGGTAAACCACCGACCAGAACGTTGAGGGTTTCGCCGTCGATTCCGCTCGCAAGCGGTTTGGTTACCTGTTCTCTCGCAAGATGAGGAAGTAAATCGTTAATATAGAATACGGGGTCGCTATCGTCTTCGCCGACGACTACGTTGACCGTTTCTCCGTTTTCGAGAACGACCGTACCGTGAAGAGCAAGCGGGATAGCCGTCCATTGATACTTTTTAATGCCGCCGTAATAATGCGTTTTCAAAAACGCCATTCCGCCCTCTTCGTAAAGAGGAACCTGTTTAATGTCGAGTCGGGGCGAGTCGATATGCGAAGCAAGTATTTTAACTCCGTTTTCAGCCATATCTTCGCTGCCCACTTTGAACATCATGAAATATTTATTGCGGTTTGAATAGTATTTTTTATCGCCCGCTTTAAGCGTTTCGCCGAAAACGTAAGGAGTATACCCTTTCGATTCGGCATACGCTATTGCCTGACTTACCGCTTCGCGTTCCGTCTTCGCTTTATCGAGAAACGCCGCGTAACCTTTCGCGTATTCGTACGCTTTCTCTATTTTTTCTTCGGAAGAAATTTCAAAAAAGTTTTCTTTCTTGTAAACGAGAGATTCTTCGAGTTTTGCTCCCGGACTCTTTTCTTTATTGCCTGACATATTTCGTCCTCCGTAACGTAATTTTTTCTCATTATAACATTATTTTTGAATAATATCAACAAATTATATCGGACGAAACGGACATTTTCTCTTTCGATAAATTTAATTTCACCAAAATACGCCGTTTTTATGCTTTTTACTTTACAACGATAAGACAAACGGGTATAATTTGGAAGTCAACCGATAATATCGGCTAAAAAACGCGTACGCGGCGAAATTAAAAAAGGACTATACGAAAAATGATAAAAGAATACCGTTTCAGAAATCTCGATTATATCATCTCTTACCCCGAAAATTACAAAGAAGGCGATCTCTACCCCATTGTTTTTCATACGCCGGGCGCAGGAGCGCGCGGAAGAGATTTAAGCCTTATAGAGAATAATATCGGGCTTATCGACAGACAAAACGAAGGTAACGAATATCTGAATAAATGCCTTATCGTCATTCCTCAATGCTACGCGCAGAATTGGTTCGATATATACGACGAACTTCGCGATTTGTGCGATTATATCTACAATTCGCCGTTTACCGATAAGAGCAGATTTTACGGTTCGGGCATAAGTATGGGCGGCTATGCGATTTATCAATTGTTTATGACTTTCGCAGACAGATTCGCGGCAGGTATAGTTTGTTGCGGCGGAGGTATGTACTGGAACGCCGAACGTATAAAAAATATTCCGTTATGGATATTCCACGGGATACAGGACGACGTTATTTTCGTCGAAGAGGCAATACGAATGACCGATAAACTACGCGGCTTCGGCGGAAAAGTCAGACTTACCCTTTACGACGAATGTTGCCACGACAGTTGGACGAAAGCCTATAACACCCCCGAATTGTACGAATGGCTGCTTTCGCAAAAAAAGTAATCGATAAACCGCAAATTTTAAGAGTTTTCAAAAAACCCGCCGACAGCAAAGAATTTTCTGTAGGCGGGTTTTAACTGTAATCTTAGGTTATATTGCTTCTTTTTGAGAGCCCGTAGGATTGGTTATACTGTATCCTACGTTGACTAGATGATCCGCAACGCGTTCGAGTCCGGATATAAGCGACGAATAATACGGGCTGCACTCGACGCTGCACTGCCCGTCGGCAAGACGCGCAAAATGCTCCGCGGTGAGTTTTCTTTTAAGTCCGTCGACGTCGTTTTCGAGTTCGGAAAGCCTTGTCAGAAGCGTTTTATCCTGCGTTTCGAAAGCCTCTCTCGAAACCGAAAACATTTCGGTTACCTTATCGTACATTTTCCGGACTTTTTCCTGCGCCTGCGCGGAGAAAGAAAGTTTTTTCCTGCTCATATCTTCTACGATACCGAAAAAGTTTTCCGCATGGTCGCCTATCCTTTCAAGGTCGTTTAAGACGTGGAAATACGAACCGATTACGGTTTCGTCGCTTTGTTCTACGTCAACCGATAACTTAATAAGAAAGTCTGTCAACGCAGTGTTCGTAAAATCGATTATATCCTCGTTTTTATGTATTTCTTCTCCGTCGTCGATACTTTTTGTTTCTTCGGCGTAAAAAGACAACCCGATATTCTTTTCCACCAGACTCATCATATACTCGATTTCTTTTTTTACCTGCATCAAAGCAACGGGAGCCATCGAAAGCAGACGTTCGTCGACGTATCTGAGCGTAAACTCTTCTTTTTTCTCCGTTTTATCTTTAATGACGAAACGGGAGAATTTTACTAATTGTTTTACGAACGGAAGAAGCAGACACGTGGTAGTCACGTTGAATATTACGTGAAACGCGGATATACGCATCTGCAGAGCCATCGCGCCGTTACCCGGAAACATTGCCGTCAAAAGATCTACGACCGGTTGGCGGAATATCCAGATTATTATCGTGAATAATACCGTTCCTATTACGTTAAACGTGAAATGTATAAGCGCTACCCTCTTTGAATTTGCGTTTGCCCCGACCGAAGCGAGTAAAGCCGTTACGCACGTGCCGATATTTGCTCCGAGTACGATAAAAAGCGCAAGATCCAACGGTAGAACGTTGTTTCCGACCATGGTTATCACTACGCCCGTCGCGGCAGACGAACTTTGTATCAACGCCGTAAATATCATACCGACCAATATGAGAAGCAACGGAAAATCTATAACACTGAATATTCGTTTGAATAAATCCTTAACGAGCGGATTTCCGAAAGCCTGTTCGCTGCTCATAACGTTAAGTCCGACGAAAATCAGACCTAAACCGCAACAAAGACTGCCCGCTATTTTAACTTTTTCTTTTTTTGTAAAACCCATCAATACGCCGATAAACGCAAGCAGATACATCACCATATTGAAATAGTCGTTTTTAAGCGCGACGAGAACGCCCGTTATCGTAGTACCAATATTCGCGCCCATAATTATAGGAGTTGCCTGCATAAGAGTCATAACTCCTGCGTTTACGAGTCCGATTACCATAACCGAAGTCGCCGACGAACTCTGGATAATTGCGGTAACCCCCGCGCCTATTCCGACTCCTGAAAAACGGTTGTTACTTATCTTTTCAAGTAACTTTTTCATTCCGTTTCCCGCGCACTTCTCAAGGGCGTCGCCCATAAAATTCATACCGACGATGAATACGCCGACGCCCGCAAGAAGCCATATTAAACTTTGGATTAACTGTAATATTTCCTGCGCTGTCATATTAT
>USOJ01000073.1 GCA_900556195.1 uncultured Eubacteriales bacterium | reverse complement strand
AGTATGCTCTCCCGTTGAAGCGGGAGAGGTGGCACGCGCAGCGTGGCGGAGAGGGGGCGACCTGCCTAGGGGGCTTCACTGCGTTCAGAATGACACTCTATATCGCGTCAATGTTAAAACAAAGTCTTATTCTTAGCGGTGGTTTTTGCGTCGCCCTCGGTCGCTTCCGCCAAAGAAATATCGAAAGTACCCGTACAATTTACTCCGGTAATATTCAGCACGACGAGATTACCGTCAAGACTGACGAGTTCGCCGTCTGCGTTATGGCGGATATTGATTACTCCGCTGCCCAAAACGTCGTCTATCGGTTTAAGATCCACGTTAAGCGTAAACGCCGAGTTTCCGTAAGAGTAGCCCGTAAGTATATCGTCTATACCGAACGCTTTGGAACTCGTCGCTCCGGTTATCGCGTTCTTTATCGAATCGATAAAGTTAATCATTTCCATAAGATAATTAACCATACCCGACTTGAATTCTTCCGCAGATACCGTTACGTCGTAACCGCAGGAATTATTCTTTTGAACGTCCGTCAGTTGTCTGCTTTCAAAATACAATCCCCAGTGAAGAGCCGACTTCTTACAATTGAAACTGCCGCATTTAGTACAATACTTATACGTGTTCAACGAGTTACGTTTTATAGTAACCGTATTACTTACGTTATCGAAGAAGAGATAACTGTATCCGCCCTCGTCGTTAAACGCTATCTTTGCGGTACTGTTCAGATTCGTTCTCGAAAGTTTCAGCGCGATATATACGACGTCGGACTGTCCTTTGCGTTTCTCGACGTCGATTTTAAGGTCGACGCCGATAGTTACGTCCGCATTGACGATGCCGAGCGCGCTGAGATGTACGGGGACGTTACCTACCAGGCGATAACTCGCGCGGTTGGCGGTATTGACGAAAGAACGAAGAAGAGTTTGCAAACTGTCAAGGTTCGTATGTCCGTCCGTCGCGTAGCCGATATCCGTAAATTCTTCGTCTGCCGCGACCGTCAAAGATACGTCGCGCAGTTCGATATTCTGCGCTTCGTCAGTAGTATTTTCGCTTCGTACGTCGAGTTTTACCGCGCCGTCTTTGGGATTGCTTATCGTAAGCGTGATATTGCCAAGCCCCGTAATGAGCGCGTCGCCGCCGATAGTTACGCTTATCGCCTTGTCGTTTTCTCTGTCGTAGGTCGCGTTGCTTACGAGCGTAGCGAGATTTACCACGTTAGAAAGACCTATATTGCCGCTTAACATTTCGCCTATCTGCGGAACGACCGACAACACGCCCGGCAAATCTTCTTTGACTATTTTAGCGAGTACGGTTTTAGAAACGCTGAATTTAAGGTCGCTGCTTTCGATCGTTAAATCGTTAAACGTAACGTACAGACGAGATTCGTCTTCGTTGATCGTTCCGTCGGCGTTATACGCTTTCGCATACGCAAATTTAAGTCTGAACGTCTTCGTTTTGCCGTCGGTAACGAGTACGAATTTCGGCACGTCTACTACCGTCAGGTTTTTAGAAAAACTCAATTTAAGATTTTCCGGCAAACTTACCGAGTACTCTTTTCCTTTTACGGCAACGTTCATACTGCCGAGAGTAAACGTCCAACTCTTTTTAAGTTCTTCGCCGCCGGCCGATACGTCTGCAAGTTTTTTGAGCGTATCTTTATAATCTTCGAATACTTCTGCAATGTCGATGCATTTTTCAGCCGGGAAGTCTGCGTACTTATGACTGCAATCGCCGTTTCTGACGAGCATCGTCTTATTGTTGAGTTGTACCGCGATTACGGTCGCGCACGTTTCGAAACCGTCGCCGATTCTGACGTTTATCGAAATATCGAGCAGGTTTTTCAAACTCTCGCATATCGACGTAACTATGTTGCTTCCGTTTTCGTCGGACGAGATTTCAAGGTCGTCGGTCAAATCCTTTATAAACGCGATAAGCGTTGCCGACGTTTCGACTCGTTCTTCTGCCGATTGTCCGCCCGCCTCGTTAAGCAATGGGTGAGCGAGTCGTTTAAGTTCGTCGGTAATATCCCCGATTTTATCTATCGGGCATTTTACGAACGCGTTGCCGCACTTGACGTATACCGTTCTTTCGCTTCCGTCGTATTCGACGCTGAGATTTTTCGCGTTATCGTCGGTTCCGCTTACCAGATCGAACGAATATTTACCTTTTATAAAGTCGAGTCTGGCGTAAATCGCGTTATTATCGTCTACCCTTACGAGTAAATTCGTAGTATAATCTTCGTTCGCCGCGGGAGCGGTGATTTCGTCGGCAGTCGCCGAAAGTTTTACGTTTCCGACGGAAACCGAGACGTTATCCGTTATATTCGCGTTTGCAAGCGAAACCGAGATATTTTCGTTACTCAAAGTCGCCGAAAGTTTGATTTCTCCGAGTCCGAACGTTTCGCCGTTTAATTCAAGCGTAAGTTCTCCGCTCTCCGCGTCGAATCCGAAAGCGTCTATCATCTTGCCGTATTCGAGCGATTTGAAGTCAATCGTCGTAAACTTCTTTATAAGTTCCGCGATTTCGTCGAGATAAGCGTTATAACCTTTAAGTTTATCGAAATCGAACGTCGCTTTCGCGTTCTCTCCGCTTTGAGCGACCGCGCCGTTCCGGGCGATTTTCGCCGCAAATTTATAACCGTTTACTTCGCCGTAAATAGTTCCGTCTACGATTTTTATATCCGCTTTCGCGAAGGGTTTACCGTTAAGCGTAATCTGCGCGTTTACGGCAATATTCTTTTTCGCGTCGATCTTAACGCTGCCGTTTACCGCGTACACGTTGTTACCGAGCGTGAGTTTTACGCCGCTTAAATCAATTGCGTACCCGCCTTCGTTTTTGATAAGCGGAAGCAGAGAAGTTATCGCTTTTTCGGCAAGGTCGACCAAATCTACGCTTTCGCCGTCAGAAACGTCGGTAAATTCATAGTCGCCCGCGCCCGAAACGCCTACGGAATAATCGCCGTATTTTACCGTAAGGTCTTTTATTCCGCCGTCTGCCGTAACTTCGGCGACGAGCGTTTTATTTTCGTTTTCTTTGCCGAGGTTTATCGACAATCTGTATCCCGTTTCGGTCTTTTTGATTTCTACGGTCGAGATTATCGCGAAAATTTCGGCGGCGTCGATATCTTTAATCGTCGCGAGTTTATCGGTGAGAGCGCCGAGTTCTTCGCCGAAGTTATCCTTGACGAGTTCGACGAGCGAACCGATTTTATCAAACGGCAAAGCGACGTTTAACTTTCCGTAATTTACCGTGATATTTGCCACGCCCTCGCTTTCCGAACGGCTGCCGTCTATTTTAAGTATCGCGTCCGCGCCGAACAGATCGGGAACGTTTACGATTACCTGCTTATCCGTGATATTCGCCTTGACGTAAGCGACGAGCGACTTGCCGCCGAGTTTTAAGCCCGTATCGACTTTAAGCGAAAGTTCGTCTTTGCCGACGAATTGACTTAAAACGGATTTTAAGTCTGCAAAGTTTTTAAGTTCTTCTTCCGAAAGGGCTTTGAGTTCGGTTTCGACGAGTTCGAGTTTCGCGGTCGCGACGTCGCCTATTTCGGCGTTCGCGCCCGTGAGTTCGTAAGTGTATTTTTCTTTGCCGTTTTTATCGGTGGAAATTACTTTTTTCTTACCCGAAACGGTAACTTTAATCTTGAACGAACCGAGTTCGACGGGGATTACGATATCGCAAGTTCCGTCGGCGTTCTCGGTGAGCGTCATATTTTCGATAATACCCGAAAGTATATCCGTTTCGCCGGCTTCTTCCGCTCCGTCTTCGGCGCTTTCTTCAACCGAAGCCGCCGTTTCGGCTTTATCGTCGGACTTGCCGATCAACGCTTTAACGTCGTCGATTGAAAGTTTAAGTTTTAATTCGTCGTAAGAAATAGCGACGAAACCGTTATTATACGAAACGAACAATTTATCGCCGATTTTCGCGATAACGGAAGTTTTCGCAAGGTCGCTCGTATCTATTCTCGCCGTAACGTTTGCAACGACTTCTTTTCCGTTTACGTTCAGCGTAAGTTTCGCGTTGAGCGGTTTTTCGCCGAGGTACGCGCCGAACATATCGCCGAGTACGGAAACCGCAGTCTTTTCGGGTTCTTCTCCGCCTGCCGAAGTAGAGTTGAATTTCTTTTCGAATTCGGCGTACTTCGGGAGTTCTTTCGCCGATTTATACGCGCCGATATTATCGAACACTTCCAGCATGTGTTCGTAGGTGTCCGCCCCGTCTTTGACGACTTTGGGAACGCTGTAATGACATTTGTTTTCTATTTGTTTGACGACCCAGTTACCGTCCATGGTAACGATGAGTTTCGCCGATTTGAACGTCGCGAAGTTTTCCGTGCCGGCGTTCGTTCTCATTTCCTGTAAAATGCAATAGCACGCGCCGTTTTCGGAGTTCGAAATATTGAGATCGTATTCGAACACGTAATTGCCGTCGTCGTCGCGCCCCGAATATTTGGCGGACGTAATGGTCTCTTCGCGGAGTATGTAAGAACTCATTCCGTTGCCTAAGCAGCCGTATCTCGAAAGATATCTGTTTTGCGCTTCTTCTTCCGATTTATCGCTGTCGCGCTTGAAATTCTTCGGGTCGCCCCAGGAATTAACCTTTTTAATAGAACTTAAATTGCCCGTGTTGCGATAGAGATAATGTCCGTCGTGAGCAAATCTTTCGTCGGCAAACTTAACGTACTTGCCGTAACTTCTCGAATCTTTATATACCGAGTTGCCGTAAACGACCCTTTCGGCGTATATTTCCTGTACGGCTTTCACGCCGAAAACCGTCGATTCGCTCTTGCCGTTCGTTACGCTTCTGAAACTGCCCGCGTCGTGCAGAACTTTTTGCGCGACGAACAGATTATATTTCGCGTTTTCGTCGGAAGCGAAATCGGCGACGGTCTTGCCCGCGGGTTTTGCTTCCATAGTGCTTTCGAAACTGCTCGGTTTTACTACGCTCGCAAGTCCGCCTTTACCGAACAATCTCGTCGCGCCCGCCAGCACCAACGCCGTCAACGAGCATACTACTATTTTTTTCTTCGTCCAGTGAGTGAAAAATCTTACTAAAAATTTCATGTCTTATCTCTTCGATTTTTTGTATTTCCGAAATCTCCGTTCCGGATTTCCCTTATTTTTCTTGTGCGTCGAAAGGCAGACCCTACCCTACACGATAAATTATACTACAAAGCGAACGACAAAACAATCGATATTATATATAGAGTTTCGTTTTCGCGCTATAATGTTAGGGGAGTGGTTGTCCACCGTTTTTAGACAACTCTACTAATTCGAGAGTCGATATTTTACGCGTCTAAAACGATTAGAATACGAGAAAATGAAAATTTCGACAAAATCCGACGAAAATTAAAGGTTAAAAGCCGTAGCCGCGTTACGTATAGGCGGCACGCGAGCGTAAAAAAACCGCCCTTTCGGGGCGGTAAAGTTGTAAAATTTCAGGTTTTATCGAGCATTTCGGCTATTTTGACCGCCCTCGCATACGCTATGCGGTAGAACTCCTCTACTTTAAGAAAAAGGTATTCTCCGCAGTATCGGCTTTCAAGCGTAACGTCGCCCTTATAGCCGACCGACGAAAAATTCTTCGAGTAACTCTCCCACGGAACGTTCCCGTCGAACGGAAGCAGATGTTCGTCTTCTTTACCGAAATTATCGTGCAGATGCACGCTTACTATCTTTTTTCCGAAACGTTGCCAGTCGAAATCGTCGTTAAAATGCGCGTGGCAATGCCCTACGTCAAGACAGATTACGGGATAATCGGTCGCGTCGAACACGTACTCGAAATACCCTTTTACCTTATTATTTTCGAGCGCAACCGCGATTTCGGCGTCTTTTGCCGCAGAAAACAACCTTATAAGGCGATTAACGCCGATTTCGTTAGGAGCGGGAGGGTTCGTTTTACTCGTCAGGTGCAAAATAATCTCGTTCACACCCGATTTTTTGACGTTTTCGACGTCGCGGATATAACCGTCGATCATTTCGTCGCCCGACTTGCCTTCCGGCCAGAGGTCGTTTATGCGGTCGTAACCGAGGTGCGCAAACGGCACGGAAAGTCCGTTGTCGCGGCAGAGTTTTACCTGTTCTTCGCCGCTTATCGTAACGCCGCCCTCGCCCGTTTTATACCACTGAACGAAAGCGCCGTCGAAGCCCGCTTCTTTTATCGCTTTTGCGGTCTGATATACGGTAACGTTTTTATTGCTGTTTTGCAGACATTGTACGAGTTTTCTCATTTTCGTTATTTTATACGAACCTTGCCAAAACGCCCCGCGACGACGGGATAACGTCGTCGCGG
>USOJ01000072.1 GCA_900556195.1 uncultured Eubacteriales bacterium | reverse complement strand
CCGCAACACGCCCGACTTCCACTACGTAATCGCCGACATCCCGCAAAAGGGCGCAAGTTACGTAAACGAAGTGACGGAATGCCTTGCGCAGTTTGCCGAGTACCAACCCACAATCGGCTACGACTACCGCACAAACGTGTGGTACGGCTAAAAAAACCTCGACGCGTCCTACCAGAAGGCAGTAAGCGCACGCACGCAACTTAAGGCACTTAAGCAGTTGTGTCTGCTTCTGTGTAAGTTGTCGGCGCAACTGGACGCAACCTACGGTTTTACTGTGCCGTCCGTCGCCGCCGCGCAGAAGTACAGAGCGTTTTTTAAGGCGGCAGGCAGAAGCAGAGTGCTTACGCCGGGACTACTCAACGCGACGTCCCTTGCCGAAGTGACGGAACTTGCCGCGACAATGCAACAAAGCGCGGAGCAAGTGCTGCAATCGCGCCACACCCTTGACGAAACCTACAACGACGGAATCTACGCCCTTGACGGCGCAGCTCTCAACAAGCAACTGACAACGGACTTCGCCACAGCATGGAAAAGGATGAGCGGCGCATACCGCAAACTGTTCCGCAGCATACGCCGAACCTGCAAAGAAGGCAAAAGCATACGCTACGCCGACGCCGTAAAGGCAACCGAACTGTTGTCTGTGTACCAACGGCAAACGGCGATTTTCCGCAATGCCGAGGCGCAACTGGACAACCGCATAGGTTGCTACGACGGGCTCAACACCGACTGGAACGCGGTAACGAAGGAACTTGCCGCCGCCAAGGAATACATACCGGGCACGGACTTCGGCACGCTTGCCAAGATGACAAACGAAGTCTTTGCCGCCAGAAAAGACACGTTCAACACCCTTGCAGGGTGGCTTGACGCGGCGTTTTCCGACGAGGCGGAACTTGGCAAACTGATAAACGACTACGACAAGACGGAATTCGACATCACGGGCGTAGCCCTTGCCAAAACCTACGACAAAGCCAACGCCTGTCTTGCCGCAACCGACCAACTGGACAACTGGTGCCGTTTCTGCCGCCTGACCAACCGCCTTGCGGAACTGTCGGCGATGGACTTTGTAAACAAGGCACTGGACGAACACCTGCCGCTAAACCAACTGGACAAGGTGTACGCCAAACTGTTCTTCACCCAATGGGTGGACGAAATTCTGCACGTAACGCCGTCGCTTACCGAACTGTCGCGCATACCGCACGACAAACTGGTGGAAACCTTTGCCGAAAAGGACCGACTGCAATTTGAGATAAACAAAGCGGCAATCAAAGCGACTTTGTCGGAAACACGCCCCGACCTCGAGATGATTTCCGCGCGCAGTCAGGTGTCGGTGCTTCTTCGCGAGGGCGAAAAGAAACGCAAACAAAAGGGCATACGTCAACTGCTTGCCGACACGTGGCAACTGACGCAGACGCTTAAACCGTGCTTTTTGATGTCGCCGCTGAGCGTAAGCACATTCCTTGGCCCTGACATGAATTTTGACGTGGTAATCTTCGACGAAGCCTCGCAGATGCCCACCGCCGAAGCGATAGGCTCGCTCGCAAGGGCGAAGTCGGCGATAATCGTAGGCGACCCCAAACAGTTGCCGCCTACGGCTTTCTTCGATTCCAACCGCGTGGACGAAGACGAAATCGAAACCGAGGATATGGAAAGCGTTCTCGACGATTGCCTTGCGCTCGGCGTAGACGAAAGGCATCTCGTATGGCACTACCGCAGTAAGCACGAAAGCCTTATCGCGTTTTCCAACGTTACCTATTACGGCAATAAACTTTGTACTTTCCCGTCGCCCGACGCGCCGGACAGCAGGGTTAAATTCGTTTACGTCGAAGACGGTTTGTACGACCGCGGCTTTACCAAACGCAACAAACCCGAAGCGGACGCTCTCGTCAAAGAGGTTATCCGCCACCTGAAAGACCCCGTTCTTTGCCGTTCGAGCATAGGCGTGGTAACCTTTTCGAGCGTACAGAGAGATTATATCGAACGCAGGCTCACGGCTGCCATCTCGAACGAAAAACTCGAAGAAAGGGCTTACGAAAGGGAAGAACCCGTGTTCGTCAAAAACCTTGAAAACGTACAGGGCGACGAACGCGACGTGGTACTCTTCTCGGTCTGCTACGGTCCCGACAAAAACGGAAGAATATCGCTCAATTTCGGACCGCTCAATCAGGCGGGCGGCTGGCGCAGACTGAACGTAGCCGCTTCGAGAGCGAGAGAAGAAATGATAGTGTTCTCGTCGATAACCGGCGCTATGATAGATCTTTCAAAGACCAACAGTAAGGGCGTTGCGGGGCTTAAAGCGTTTCTGAATTTCGCAGAAAAAGGCAAAACCACGCTTGCGGTTTCGTCCGACAGCGTAGCGAAAACCCGCGCGGGGTTGGGCAAGTATATAGCCGCGGCTTTGTCGCAATACGGCTACGAGTGCCGTTTCGACGTGGGCGTTTCCGACTTCAAGATAGACGTAGCCGTGCTCGACCCCAAGAACAAACACAGATTTATTCTCGCGGTTATGTGCGACGGCAACGATAAATTCTCTGTAAAAGACAGAAACGTATTGCAGATTCAGACCCTTAAACGCAATAACTGGAACGTTACGAGGGTATTTGCCGTCAACTACTACAATAACCCCAAACGCGAGATAAAACGCATAAAAGACCTGCTCGACCGCATTACGGGCAGAGATAAAAAGACGGGGTCCGGTATAGCCAAAGCGCAAAAGGCGTACAAGTGCGCAAACGTTACTCAACTTTTCGAAACCGCCGACTACGTAACTTCCGGCGACAACGACGCGGAAATCGTGTCGCGGCTTAAAGCGATCGTCGGCGCGGAAGAGCCGATATCCGAAAAATTCCTTATAAGAAGAACGCTTTCTACGCTCGGAATATTGAAATTCGGCAACAAGGTAGAAAACAGAATGCTCGCGCTTATTCCGCTCTGCGGTTTCAAACGCGAAAAGATGCTCGGCGAGTTTTATTACCGCAAGACGGATAAACCCGTTACTTTCGATAAGTACAGGGTAGAAACGGGCGAAAAAGCGGTAAGAAGATACGAAACGGACTTCACCCCTTACGAGATAATCGCGCTTATAAAAGCCGCGCTCGAAGACAAAGTCGCGCTCTATACCGAAGAAATCGCTTCGGTCGCGTGCGTGGCGTTAAGACTGCCGAAAGTAACGGATAAATTCGCGGCGTATATAAACGACTGCGTAACGCTCGGCGAAGAACGCGGACTTTTCGTCCGTTCGGTTTCCGACCGTATATCGCTTGCATAATCGCAGGAAATGTTGTATTATGTACGTTGGTGATATGATTTTATATGCGTCATTCTGAGCAACGCCACTTGCCTTCCCTTGCAGGGAAGGTGGCGCGCGCAGCGCGACGGATGAGTTCCGGAAGGGCGCCGTTTGCAGGAGAAAATAATAAAATCGGAGAAACGAAAAATGGAGAAAACTTTCAAAGGCGTAATCGCCAGAATAAACGAATTCGTCGGAAAGCCCGCCTACGTGTGGGCGGTCGGAGCGTTGACCCTTGTCGTGCATATGCTCGCGATAGATATGTACTCGGTCGTGCTTTATTGCCTTGCAATGGGCTTTATGGCGGCGTTCGTAGACGATTATCGCGGGTGGCTGACGATATTCGTAAATACGATTTTCGTAGTTTCCACTCAACACAGTCCCGGGTACGGCGATAATTCTAATTATCTTACCCAACCCCAACACCTATATCCTATGATCGTGGCGGGCGTAGTCGCTTTCGCGGGGATAATTTACAGAGTTATAAAAGAACGCAAAAATATAAAAAGCGGTAAATCTTATCTCGCTTTCGGCATCGCTTCTTTCACGTTTTTAATCGCGGGCATAGGGCAGCAATATTACCTGCAAAGTCTTCTCGCAAATTCGATAGTGGTCGCTTGTCTGTTCGGTTTTTACGTTATATTCGTCGCCACCGTCAAAAACGACGGCGACTTGTTCGAGTATATCGCTACGCTTCTTGCCGAAGTGGCTTTTATCGCGGCGTGTCAGGTCGCTTTCGTGTACGTTATACGATACGACTTGTTTAAGTCGACCATAAAAGAAAAGGGCTTTTCCGCATGGAAAGGCGAAATCATAACGGGGTGGGGCGTAAGCAACATCGCGGGCGAACTTATCGCTATGTTTCTGCCGTTCGCGTACTATAAAGCCGAAAAGAATAAACACGTAATATTTTACTGGACGATTGCGATTTTTTCGTCGCTGTGCATTATTTTAACCCTGTCGCGCACGGGAATCATCGCAGGCGGAGTTATAGCGATTTTCTTTTGTATAAAGACTTTCGTAAAAAGAAAAGAAAACAGAAAGTCGCTCGCGCTTATTTTTCTTATATTCCTGCTCGGTTGCGTAGCCGCGCTTGCGGTAATCGTCAGAAAGACGAATATCGACGTTGTCGCCTATATCGAAAAAGCCTTCGCTTCGCTCGGGAATATGGATTTGTCAAAAATATCGAGCGGCAGAATAGACCACTGGAAGTTAAGACTTAAATACTTTACCGAAAGCCCGATAATCGGCGTAGGTTTTTGCCGCCGCTTTATGGAAAGCAGCGACGGGCAGTCGTTTTACTATTCGCGTTACGCGCATAACTATATTTTCGACGCTATCGGCAGCGCGGGAATAGTCGGAATACTTTCGATGATAGCGGTTATATTCCTTCTTATAAGGCTCTATATCCGCAAATACGAGGGCAGAATTTATATGGTCGTATTTCTTGCGGCGAACCTGTTTATAGGTTTGCTCGATATATCCTACGTTATGCCGTACGTTCTTTACCTGTTCGCGCTCGTAACCGCAGTTACCGAAAAACTCGCGTATAAAAAGCCTGAAGAAAATCAATTACAGACCTTAAAACCCATCGACGGAGAAGCAAATGAATAAACCGTTAGTAGCCATAGTAGGAAGACCCAACGTCGGCAAATCGACGTTTTTCAACAGGGTTACGGGACAGAAATTGTCCATCGTAGAAGACACGCCCGGCGTTACGCGCGACCGACTTTATTGCGACGCGGAATGGTGCGGCAAAACTTTCACGCTCGTCGATACGGGCGGTATAGAGATTAAGTCCACCGACGAAATGTGGAAGCATATCAAAAAGCAAGCCGAAATCGCCATAGAAACGGCTAACGTCATTATATTTTTCTGCGACGCAAAAAGCGGACTTACTTCCGCCGACCACGACGTGGCTAATATGCTCCGTAAGTCGGGCAAACCCGTAGTGCTTGCCGTAAACAAACTCGACGTATATAAGCCCGAAGACCTTTTCGACTTTTACGAATTGGGTCTGGGGCAACCTTTCGGCATATCCGCCGAACAGGCGAAGGGCATAGGCGACCTTCTTGACGAAGTGTGCGCCGATTTTCCGTCCGCAGAAGAACTCGACGGCGATGACGGCTTGAAAATCGCCATAGTCGGCAAACCCAACGCGGGCAAATCGAGTTTAACCAACGCTTTGCTCGGTTACGACAGAACGATAGTTTCCGATATTGCCGGCACCACCCGCGACGCGATCGATACGCCCATTACCGTAAACGGCAAAAGATATACGCTTATCGATACGGCGGGTATAAGAAGAAAACGTTCGGTAGACGAAGACGTAGAATATTACAGCGTTTTAAGGGCGTTAGGCGCGATAAGAAGGGCGGACGTGTGTCTGCTCGTGGTCGATTCCGAAGCGGGTCTTACCGAACAGGACGTAAAGATAGCGGGCTATATCCACGAACAAGGCAAGCCGTCGGTAATCGTAATGAACAAGTGGGACGTTATCGAAAAAGACACTCATACCATAAACGAGTTTGAAAAGAAGTTGCAGACGGATCTCGCGTTTATGGACTATTTCAAGTCCGTGTATATTTCGGCAAAAACGGGGCAGAGAGTAAATAAATTGCTCGCTCTGGCGGCGGAGGTAAAAGCCAACGCGGAAAAGCGTATAACGACGGGGCTTCTGAACGACGTAATTTCGTCCGCCGTGCGCGCTACCGAACCGCCGACCAAAAACGGCAGAAGACTTAAAATATATTACGCCGTGCAGGATGGAGTGTGTCCGCCGTCGTTCGTGTTTTTCGTAAACAACGCCGAACTCATGCATTTTTCGTATAAACGCTTTTTAGAAAACACTTTAAGAAAGTCGTTCGGTTTCGAAGGAACGCCTATCCGCATATTCGTGCGCGAAAAGTCCGACCGCGACTTATAACCGCAATCGTCTTATTCTCCCGTCATCGCGAGCGTAGCGTGTTTTTTAACTGTCATTCTGAGCCTCCGGCGAAGCCCCCTAGGCAGGTCG
>USOJ01000071.1 GCA_900556195.1 uncultured Eubacteriales bacterium | reverse complement strand
GACGCGTTTTACAAAACGCGTCAGCCCGTATTTTTATAACCTTATTATTTCGTTGAAAATCTTTACCGCGGTTTCGGCGTAAGCCGTATCTTCTTTCGCCGTTCCGCCGCTTATTCCTATGCCGCCGATAACCTTACCGCCTGCGACGAGCGGCGCGCCGCCGCCTAAAAAGATAAGTCCGTCGCGGGTGTCAAGCCCTTCGAGCGAGCCGCCCGATTTGACTTCTTCGGCGAGTTTCGCCGTGCTCATCTTTATCGCAACCGAAGTATACGCCTTACGGTTGGCAACGTCGTAACTTACGAGAAAAGCGTCGTCCATAACTTCGGTAAGCACGGGGCGAGCCTTTTCGTCAACTATCGAAATAACGAGTTTATTGCCGTTTTTTTTCGCCTCTTCGGTCATTCGCCGCGAAAGTTCGCGGGCGAGCGAAAGAGTCATTTTTTTGTCGTTTTTCAAAGTCTTTACGACTTCTTCGACGATTTTTTCTATATCCATTTTAACCGCCTATCTGTCCTTTTAAGCCGTAAGAATTTACGACTTCCAAGAGTTCGTTCATCAGTTCTTTCGAAGGCGGCTCTATATCGCCCATCGAATATTCTCTGCCTATGCCCGCGTATTTGTCGCTGCCTATTCTGTGATAGGGCAGTAAATGCATTTTCTTTACGCCTTTAAGCGACGACGCGAATTCCGCTATTCTGCCTACCTCTTCTTTCGTTGCGTTAAACGTAGGAATAACGGGAGTACGGATTATAAGTTCGCACATACCCGAATCGGCGATTTTTCTTGCGTTTTCGAGTATTCGTCCGTTGGGGCGGGTAGTAAATTCTTCGTGCTTTTTACTATCCGTATGCTTTATATCCATAAGATAAGTATCGAGATAAGGCAGATAACGGGATATTATCGAAAAATCAGCGAAACCCGTGGACTCCATAGCGGTGGTAAGTCCGCGTTCTTTCGCCGCGCGTAAAAGACCTACGGCGAAATCGGGTTGACAAAGACTTTCTCCGCCCGAAAGCGTAAGCCCGCCGCCGGAACGCTTATAATACGCCCTGTCGCGTTCGACTTCGTCGATCACTTCTCCTACCGTAACGTCCCTGCCGACCGTTTTTGTTTTGCCGGCAAGCGTCATCTTCTGAATATCGAAAGTCTGCGATTCGGGGTTACAGCACCACCTGCAACGGAGCGGACAGCCTTTCAGGAAAACTATCGTTCTTATCCCCTTGCCGTCGTGTACCGAAAACCGCTGAATATCGAATATTCTGCCCTTTATCGAAAGGTAGTCTTCCATCAGAATCCCCCTTGCTCGGTACGATTGATGATGTCTTCCTGCAACGATCTGGAAAGCGTCGTAAACAGAGCCGAATAGCCCGCTACCCGTACGACGAGCGATTTATATTTTTCGGGGTGCTTTTGCGCGTCGCGGAGAGTTTCTCTCGAAACGACGTTGAACTGCATGTGCATGCCCTTGCGATCGAAAAATCCCTGCACGAGCGATACGAAGTTCTCAAGCCCGTTTCTGCCCGCGAGAGCCGTCGGATGGAATTTCATGTTGAACAGCGTGCCGTTGGAAGCGATAAGATGGTCGAGCGCGGAAACCGAATTGCACGAAGCCGTCGGGCCTTTGGCATCTCTGCCCGCCGCAGGCGAAACGCCGTCGGCAATCGGAGTATACGCAAGTCTTCCGTCGGGAGTCGCGCCCGTCTGCGCGCCGAGCGGAACGTTAGCCGAAACGGGATAAAGCCCCGCCTGATACCTTCCGCCCCTCGGATTGCGATATTTTTCTATTTCTTTGGTGTAAACGTAAGCCGCTTCGCGAGCCATAGCGTCTATTTCGCGATTGTCGTTACCGAATTTGGGGAGATCCTGTATATCGGTAAGCAACTTATCGTATCTGCGTTTTTCTTCTTCGGAACAATTATTCGTTTTAATCGCTCTATACACGGCTTTTACGTCTTCGTCGCCGAGCGTTTTACCCGCCGCCGCGAGTTCTTTGCACACGGTTACGGTGAGTTTTTCGGCGGCGTGATCGTCCATATCTTTGCCGTAGTTATGTTCGAGCGCCTCTTTGATTTCAGCGAGCGTATATTTGCCCGTATCGAAAACGAGCGTCTTTACCGCCCACAATGCGTCAGCCATATTCGCTATGCCGAAGCCCTGCGGACCCGTGAAGTTATATACCGCGCCGCCCTCCTGTACGCTCTTGCCGCGTTTGATACAATTTTCAATCATACCCGAAAGGAACGGGAGCGGACATCTTTCGGCGTGAGCCACGTCGATAGCGTTATCGGCGTTTACGAGCAGCGAAACGAAATAATCGGACTGCGCTTTATACGCCGCGAAAAATTCGTCGAAACTCTTCATCTCGGCGACGTCGCCCGTCTGAATACCTACCCTTTCGCCCTTTTCGTAGCCGTTGGAGAAAACCATTTCGAGCGGACGTACCATATTGAAGAACGCCGCGTCGTGCCAGCCGTCGGTTTTGCCCGCTTTCTGCGGTTCGACGCAACCGATTATGTTATATTCTCTCGCGTCTTCCATGGTAAGACCCCTTGCCATCAACGCGGGTATTATTACTTCGTCGTTATAGTACGCGGGGAAACCTATGCCCGTGCGGGTGAGTTCGGCTGCGCGTATCAGAAAATCGTGCGGAGAACCGTTCCATACCCTTACCGAGAAGGACGGTTGCGGCAAAAAGACGTGTTCGGTAGCCGTTATGGACATAAACGACAAGTCGTTGGTAACGTCTTCGCCTTCCGCGTTCTGACCGCCGGCGATCAGGTTCTGGAAAAGCGAATATCCCGCGAAACCCTCCGACGAATCTTTATCTCTGCACTTGTTGAGATCGTTGAGTTTAACCCATATACAGTCCATAAGTTCCTGCGCGAACTCTCTGGTCATACCGCCCTCGCGGGATTTAAGGTAATACGGGTACATATATTGATCGAATCTTCCGGGCGAAATTGAGTGTCCGCTCGATTCGACCTGCAAAAGCATCTGAATAAACCAGAAACTCTGGCACGCTTCGTAGAAATTCGTCGCGCCGTATTCCGGTACTCTGTCGCAGTTTTTTGCGATTAACAGAAGTTCGTTTTTGCGCTCGATATTATTTTCTTTCGCCGCGAGTTCGGCAGCGAGTTTCGCGTATCTCTTGGCGTAGGCGACAGCCGCCTCGTAAGAGATTACGAGCGCGGTTAAAAACGCGTGCTTTCTGCAATAATTCGCGTCGCCGGGTTTCGTGATTTCGAGTTCGTCTTTGACTTCTTTTATAAGAGCCGAAAACCCGCCCGCAAGAATTTTGCCGTAGTCTACCGTAACGTGCCCTATTCCGTTATAGAAATAATTGCCGGGGGTAAACATATTGTGCGCCATAGCCGTAAGCGTTTCTTTCGCCATATAAGACGTGGCGAGTTCGCTCGTGGTTTTGCCCTTCCAGTACTTGTATACTTCGTGAAGAATTTTCTTGTTTTCGTCGGAAATATAGAACGGGTCGGCGGCGCGCGTCGCGACCGTGTCGAATTCGTTTTCGAGCCACTCGAAAGAATATTCGGGGAACACCTGACAGGAACGCGGCTGAACGGTAGCCGAACCTACGATAAGTTCCTTATCGCGGATGACGATAGGAATATTTTCGAGTATATGCTTAAAAGCCTTCGCCCTGCGAAGGATAATCGGCTCGCCCTCGGTCGCTTTGTACGACTCGGTTATAAGCACCGCCCTGTCGGATTCTATCTCCGGCATCTTGGCGTAAAGCGTGTCTTTCAAAAAATCTATTCTGTCGGATTTGGCTATTTTGCCCGAATAATATTGCGGCATATTCCCCTCCGTTAAAATCAAATTATCCGCTTTTTTCGCGGACTTTCGCCTTTTACTTTTTCATTATATATCATAAGCGTGGTTTTGTCAATGAATTTTTATTGTTTTTTGTTGTTTTTTATTTGTTTCTTCATTTTATTACCTTAAAACGCTATAAAAACAACAAAAATCAACTCAAAACAACATTTTTACTTATATGCGCGACATTAGATTGACAAAAAATCAGGAATAATGTATACTTAAAAACACTTATATCAAGCGAGGACGTTATGAAAAATGAAACCGTTTCCGCAGGCAACGCGGAAGTAAACGAAACGGGCGAAGTCAAAAAGGCGACCACGGCGTTTTATCCCGACGTCGCTTTCAACAAAAAAGAACGCAAAAAAACGGTAATGCTTTCGGCACTGTTAATAGTTTTAATGGGCGGCATGGGCTTGACCATAATTTTAGGCGGAATACAAAACGGCGGCGGTTCGATGTCGTTTATTTCGGGCGCGCTTACGCTCGTCTGCCTTATATTTGCGATAAGCATGATACCCAACGCGTTCAAACAATACCCCACCAAGAACAAACCGCTTATAGAAGTAAAACCGCGTGAAATCGTAATCAACGGAACGGCGGTTAAAATAAGCGATATTTATCAGATGCGTTTAACGCTCACCGTAGACGCCACGGGCAAAAAGGACGAAATTCTGCAAACTCTCGAAGCGCTTGCCTCGAAAGAACCGCCCCGCCACACCACGGGTAATCTCGATTTTGCCGTAAAAGACGTAAAACCCGACAAACCGAAGACCCTTTATACGACGGTTGCCGATTCTTACGAGGCGTTGATTGCGGTATTCAGCGCGGGCGTAAAGCATTACGATATAGTTTACGCGGCTAAAAAGCAATCTATAAAATCGACCTACGACCTTATCAATTCCAGCGTTACCGTCGACGGAACGAAATTATCCGACCTCTCCAAAAAAGAACGCCGCAAACAATTATTCTGATATTTACTTAAACTCAACCCCGCCCGAGGGAACTTATGAAAAAGTTCTCTCGGGCGGGATGTTCAATAGTTTACTTCTTTTATGTCGTTTATAATTTCGTATAGCGACTGTCCGTCGAATATTTTTTCATTAAAAAATTTATTCGTGTTTACGGTCGGGTTGACGTTTGCAGAGGAATAAATCTCATGGGAAGAACCAATCGGCTCGCCCTCGTAAAACGAAAAGGTTGATTCCGAAACGTTAATAATGTGTGTGTCCGCACCGTTGACCGACTTCATTCCGGAATTTATGAAATAATAAACGTCGTTGTACTTAAATTCAAGATCCGATCCGTAATATACGGCATCGTACAATTGATTAACCATATTCATAACTATCTACATCTGAAAAATTTTTTATTTTAGTTTGATTATTTCAATATCTTTTTGATTTCTTTGAGCGAGCGGATATTGTAGTCCGCCTGAGGCAAGGGCTTTGCTTTACCGCGACGGATAAAGCACGAACCCGCTTTCGCCGCGTTCGCGCAGGCTATATCCGTCGGCATATCGCCGACGTAAAGGCAATCGGTTAATTTTACGCCCGCGTGTTCGGCGTATTTTTCGAGCGGTTCGGGGTCGGGTTTATGCTTTTCGGTTTCGTCGGCAAGCACCACTATATCCACGTATTTTTCGGCGCGCAATCCCGCAAGATACGCCTCGTACTCGCCCTTCGGCCTTGACGTGACTATTCCGAGCCGATAACCCGACTTTCTTAAATAGCCCAGCACGGGCAAAGCGTCTTTGAAATACTTCGCTTCCCCTATAAACCCGCCGTGATTTTCAAGCCACTTTTTCGCGAAATTTCCGTCGTCTTTTACGCCTAAAATCGACAGCGAACGCTCTATCGAAACGCCGTTCACTATACCCGACAAATAATCTTCGGTAAAGTCGTAGCCGTACTCTTTAAGAGTATATCGCCACGTCTTTATTATAGCGTCGCTCGTATCGACGAGCGTTCCGTCGAAATCAAACACTATATCGGTAAATCTTTTGCCTAAATCTTCGCCGTCGGCGAGTTTGTTTTCGCAATTTTCTATTTTATTAAAGTCTTTCATCGAACATTTTTTATCCGCAATACATACTATATAAGTTTCTCTATAACGCGGAAAACGAATATTAAGCGGAAACATGTGCTTAAAAATTATATCCCGCTCGACGTCGTTTAAGCCGAAATCTTTTTCGGCGTTTTCAAGCGCGCGTTTCGCGTGGATATACCCGTGCAATTTATGGCTTTTATCATTTTCGTGCCAGTCGTAAAGATAGTAATCGTGCAATAACGCTCCCCTTACGAGCGAACGCATATCTATCTTTTTCTTACTTTTCAGCGCAAGCCTTACGCTCTCGTAAGCGACGCATACGGAATGACAAAAACACGACTTCGCGCCGTGGTGGCGAAAAGCCGTTTCCCGCAGAAAATTTTCCGACGTCAGAATATCTTTTCCGTATTCGTATACGAGGTCTTTCATAG
>USOJ01000070.1 GCA_900556195.1 uncultured Eubacteriales bacterium | reverse complement strand
TACGCCCCGACCGAAAGAATACTCGTACCAGTCGAGTCCGCGAGCCTTACACCACGCCGCCGCTTCTACCGTTGATTTGTGTTTTTCGGCAATAAAACTTTCGCTGTTGCCGCTCGGTCCGAATTTAATCATCTAAACACTCCATGTCTTTTTTTAATTGTTTCACGAGATTGCCCGTGTCGTAAAACCTGACAATATCCCTGATATAATCGTCGAAAACAACGGTTATTTCTTCACCGTAAATATCCCGGTCGAAACCTTTGATATGACTTTCGAGAACGATTGAATCTTCGTTAAACGTCGGTTGCGAGCCGTAGTTGGTTATCGCTTTGTATTCTTTGCCTTGAACCCTAACTCTCGTTTTATATACGCCCTTTTTTATCTGAAATTTATCTTTCGGGAACAATACGTTCGCTGTCGGGAAGCCTATCTTTCTGCCGTCTTGCCTGCCGCGAACGACCGTTCCGATTACGAAATAAGGCTCGCCGAGCAACATGTTTGCATTCTTAATATCCCCGACGGATAGATATTCCTTGATAAGCGTAGTTGAAACTCTCCGCCCGTCAGATTTTATCTCTTTCTGAATATAACAAGGAATTTTTCTCATTTCGCAGTAACGTTTTAAGTCTTCGGCGTTGCACGAAGCGTTTTTACCGTAAGTATAGTCGTAACCGCAAACCACGGCTTTTACGGAGAAGTTTTCAAAGAGTTTATTCAAAAACTTTTCACCGCTATGCGTGGCGTAAAACATATCAAAATTACAGGAAATAACTGCATTTATTAAATGTTTTTCAAGTTTTACGAGCCGTTCTTTATATGTCAGAACCTGCCCGACGGATTTACCCAGAACTTCCGCAGGATTATTTGAATAAGTGAATACTACGGGGGTAATTTTGAGGTTTTCGGCAATATTTACGCCCTTTTCTATCAAAGCGGCGTGTCCGATATGAATACAGTCGAAAAAACCGAGTATGACGACGAAATCGCCGTCTGTCTTATCGTAATAACTATATATCTTCATTATCTCTTAAATAAGCCTTTACTTTAATCTTCCCGCCCCTTACTTCGCCTACGCCGTAAAAGGCAGTCGGCGAATATACGCGATATATCCCGTCGGGATAATCGTAATCGTCGTACAAACCGTTATATAATCTTTCGGTCTGTTTTTCGGTAAGATTTATCACGGGATAATCGATTACTTCGTCGGGAGGCGTTAAAAGCGCGGATTTATACGTCGAAGATTTGAATTCGTCGGCTGTAATGCTGTTTTCGATTCTGAAAGGTCCCGAAGCCGTTCTTTCGAGCGCGGTCATGGTCGCGCACGTACCGCAAAGAACACCTAAATCTCTCGCTATCGACCGTATATAAGTTCCCCCGCCGCAAACTATTTTTATTCTGTATTCTTCGGCTGAAATCTTCTCTGTAACGTCAATCGAGTATATCGTAATTTTTTTCGGCGGAAGATCGACAGCCTGCCCCTTTCTGGCTAATTCGTAACTTCTTTTCGCGTTTACGCATTTTGCCGAAAATGCGGGCGGAATCTGCATAATCTCGCCGACAAGTTTCATACACGCTTCTTTTACTGTTTCTTCGTTCGGTAAGACGTCTCTTCTTTCTACGATTTTACCCTCGAGGTCGTACGTATCGGTAGAATAGCCGAAAGCGATAGTCGCAACGTACTCTTTCTTTTTATCAAGCAAATAATCGAATAACCTCGTAGACTTGCCTATCGCCACGGGCAATACTCCGCTCGCAAGCGGATCGAGCGTTCCCATGTGTCCGACGGTTTCGCCTTTTACCGCTCGCTTGACGGCGTTAAGAACATAAGCCGAACTTACGCCTTTGGGTTTATATAAATTAAGAAATCCGTTCATTACAACTGAAACCCTATCTCCCGAATTATCTTATCTTTAACGTCTTCGTAAAAGCCCGAAATCATACATCCGCTTGCGAGTATATGACCGCCACCGCCGAAAGCGGAGGCGACTTCGTTTACGTTGACCTTACCTTTACTTCTCAAACTTATTTTGTACGAGTTGTCTTTATTTTCAAGTATAGACACCGCAACTTCGACGCCGTCGACCGAAAGCGGATAATCGATAAAACCTTCGGTCAAATCCTGCGTGGCGTTAAATTCCGCAAGGTCTTTACGCATAATCGTAATTATCGATATCTTGCCGTCGACAAAAAATCTCATGCCCGAAATTACCTTTGCAAAGAGTTCCGCTCTCGCTTTCGGCTGACTTTTGAACATAGCGTAGGCTATCTTGTGCAAATCCCCGCCGCAAGCGACGAGTTTCGAAGCAACTTCGAGCGTTTTCGAAGTTACGTTGCTGTGCATAAAATTGCCCGTATCGGTCGATATACCGAGCAGAATTCTTTCGGCAATCGTCTTATCGATTTCTATATGCAAACCGATTATCGCGTTGTAGACGTTTTCGCAATTTGCTGCCGAATCTATAACGAGATTATGCTTTGCATAATTTTCGTTTGAAATATGGTGGTCGACGTTAAATGTGTTTTTTGATTTTACGAATAGCGGATACGCGTCGGCTATCATGCCCGGCGTAGCACAATCTACGGCGACGTGCGCCGAATATTCGCGTTTTACTTCGTCGACCGAAAGTATTTCTCTAGCATCCGGAAAAATATTAAATTTCTCGGGCACGGGCGACGAGCAAACTATATCCGCGACTTTTCCCGATTTTATAAGCGCAGCCTTAAGCGCGAGAGCCGAACCTATCGTATCTCCATCCGGGCGGGTATGACAAAATATCAGGTAACTGTCGAACGAATACAGCGTACGACAAAAATCGTCAATTTTCATCGTCGTTCTCCGTATTGTAAGTAATGCCGCTTAAAATCGCGTCGATTTTGTTGCCGTATTCTTCAGAAGTGTCAACCAAAAACCTTAATTCGGGAACGGTACGAATACGCATAACTTTGCTAAGTTCCGTTCGCACGAATTTAGCCGAATCGCATATCGCCTTAAAAGTGGCCTTCTTCTTGTTTTCGTCGGCAGAAAAGACCGATACGAAAACTTTGGCGTATTTCAAGTCGTTGGTTATTTCGACTTCCGAAATGCTGAACATCTCGGTAAGTTCGGGGTTTTTGACCTTATATTTCAGAATGGAATATATTTCGCGCTGAAATTCGCTGTTGAGTCTTTTTTCTCTTTTTATATTCATAGTAACTCCTTCGTTCGCCGAAGCGACGGGATTTTAATATCGCAAACGGGGTCGCCGCAAAATTTTCGACTTTCGCAGTAACCCCGAATTATATTATTCTTGTCCGTTAAAATAATTAAACTACGGGCTTAACTTCGATAAGATAACTTTCGATGAAATCTCCGATCTGAATATCGTTGAAATTCTCTATCGAGATACCGCACTCGAACCCTTGTGAAACTTCTTTTACGTCGTCCTTGAATCTCTTCAATTGGTTTACGTTCCCTTCGCAAATCATAACGTCGTTACGATAGATACGAAGTTTTCCGTTTCTTATAATCTTTCCGTCCGTAACGTAGCAGCCCGCAACCATGCCGACGCCCGTAATCTTGAACGTTTGACGAACCTCGGCTTTACCCATGTAAATTTCCTGTACCTTGGGAGCGATAAGCCCTTTCATTGCGTTCTTTACGTCGTCGATTGCTTCGTAGATTATTCTGTACAGTCTTACGTCGACTTTTGACCTTTCCGCAAGCGTTTTTGCATTGGAATCGGGTCTTACGTTGAAGCCGATAATAATCGCGTTGGACGAATCGGCAAGTATTACGTCGGATTCGTTTATTGCGCCTACCGCGGCGTGAAGAACGTTGACTTTAACTTCTTCGTTCGAAAGTTCGACGAGCGATTGTTTAACCGCCTCAACCGAGCCTTGAACGTCGGCTTTGATAACTATGTTAAGCGCTTTCAGGTTGCCGTCGGAAATCTTGGAGAACAAATCGTCGAGCGTAATCTTTTGCGATTGCTTGATCATGTCTTCGCGTTCTTTGTTCTTTCTTTCCTGCGCTACGAGTTTAGAAAGTTTGTCTTGTTCTACAGCAAAGAGCAAATCGCCCGCATTCGGAACTTCTTCGAGACCGAGTATGGAAACGGGAGTGGAAGGGCCTGCCTCTTTGACTGTTCTGCCCTTGTCGTCTATCATTGCCCTTACTCTGCCCGTTATCGTACCCGCAACGAGATTGTCGCCCGTATGAAGAGTACCGTTCTGAATAAGCACCGTAGCGACAGGCCCTTTACCTTTGTCGAGTTTGGCTTCGATAATCGCGCCTTTCGCCATTCTGTCGGGGTTGGCTTTGAGTTCTTTCACGTCGGCAGTCAAAAGAATCGTTTCGAGCAGGTTATCGATTCCTTCTCCGGTCTTTGCGGATACCGGAACGAGCGCGACGTCGCCGCCCCATTCTTCGACGAGTACGGACTGATCGGCAAGTTGTTGTTTTACTCTTTCGATATTAGCCTGCGGTTTATCCATTTTGTTTGCCGCAACTATTATGGAAACGCCTGCCGCCTGCGCGTGGTGTATCGCTTCGATCGTCTGCGGCATTATGCCGTCGTCTGCCGCTATAACTATAACCGCTATATCGGTGATCTGCGCTCCTCTCGCTCTCATGGCGGTGAAAGCCGCGTGTCCGGGAGTGTCGAGGAACGTAATCTTTTCGCCGTTTACGGTAACCGTATACGCGCCGATATGCTGGGTTATACCGCCCGCTTCAGTCGCGGTAACGTTTGCGCTTCTGATTTTATCGAGAAGCGAAGTTTTA
The DNA here is from genome assembly GCA_900556195.1 of uncultured Eubacteriales bacterium. Taxonomy (GTDB): domain Bacteria; phylum Bacillota; class Clostridia; order Christensenellales; family Borkfalkiaceae; genus UBA10281. The sequence goes on along the minus strand of USOJ01000070.1, from coordinate 1,588 downwards.
CCGTGGTCGACGTGCCCCATAACCGTAACGACGGGCGGTCTTTTAACGAGATTGCTTTCGTCGTCTTTAACGTCGAACGCTTCGTTAAGAACGTCTTCCGCCGTCTTATCGAGTTTCAATTCGAGCTCGATGCCGAGATCCGCCGCAATAACGCCGGCGGTGTCGTAATCGACCGAATCGTTGATCGTCTTCATTATACCTTCTTTGAAGAGTTTTTTGGTTATTTCGATAGCCGAAATACCGATCTTTTCGGAAAGTTCTTTTATAGGTATCAACTCTTTGTTGATAACCGCTTTTTCGATTTTTACGGTTTGAACGACTTCTTGCTTTTTGTCTTTTTTAGTACGAAGTTTTCTGTAACCGCTCTTGTTTTCGTCGAAATCTTCTACGCTTACCTGCGTTTTGATAAGAGATTTTTTATTGATAGCCTTCTTATCGTCGAAACCTCTGTCGCCGCCTTTCTTTTTGTTACCGAAAGACTTACCCGTATCTTTGGGTATAAACGTAACTTCGACGGGTTTTTTACCTGTTCCGCCCGCGCCGAAAGGTCTTTGCGGTCTGCCTGCGGCAGATCCCGCCGCGCCTGTCGTGCGAGTTCCCGCGGGTCTTCTCTGATCGCCGGGAATATACTCTCTTCTTACGGGTCTTGGACCGTTCGCGCCGAGCGGTCTGCGATCGTTTTTAGGTTCGTAAACTCTCGGCTGTTGACTCGGAAGTTTTACGAGATTCGGGTCTTCGCCTCTCGCGATCGCTTCTTTTTTCTTCTGTTCGAGAATTTTAGCCCTCGCTTCTGCCAAAGCCCTTGCTTTCGCTTCTTCGATCGCTTTCGTGCGCCTTTCCTTTTCAAGTCTCGCCGCTTCCGCAGGGTCTATCGGCTTTTCTTCTTTAACCGCTTCCTTTTCTACCGGTTTTTCTTCGGGCTTCTCTTCGGGAACGGCTTCCGTTTTTATTTCTTCTTTTACGGACTCCGCTTTGACTTCGGGCGTCGTTTCGGGTTTCGGTTCTTCCGCTTTCGCTTCTTTCGTCTTTTTGGACTTTTTAGCGGGCTTTTCTTTTACTTCGACGACTTCCTCTTTTACCTCGACGGTAGTTTCGGCAACTTCGACGGGGGGTAACTCTTCCACCGTAGGAATTTCCGCTTCGGCAGCCTTTTGAGCCTCTGCCGCGAGCAATTCTTCGACGCGAAGTTTTTCGAGTCTTATTCTCTCCTCGTTTTCTCTGTCGGTTCTTATCTGTCTTTCTTTCGCGTTGGCTTTTTTGTTGATTGCCAGAATATCGGCTTTCAATTTATCGACTTTGGCTTTGAGTCCCGCCATCGACGAACCGTTCAACGAATTGATTTTTTTAAGATTTTTTAAGATGTCTTCTTTCTTTTCTACCATATTACCCTTTCTTGCCTCCCGATAAAAGTTTAAGCCCGTATTCTTCCGCAACGGATATAATCGCCTTTGCAAGAGCCTCGTCGGTAACCGCCAAGGTCTTACACTCGTCTTTAAGAGCCAATTCTTCGAGCGTGAATTCCCCGCTCGTATAAAGCGGACAACCGAACGCTTTGGCGAATTTTTCGGCATCCTTTCTCGCGTTGTCC
>USOJ01000069.1 GCA_900556195.1 uncultured Eubacteriales bacterium | reverse complement strand
TACGCCCGTTTTTTAAGTCTTGCAAGCGAATTTGCGCCGATACACAAATTGCCGCTCTTTTTCGCAAAACCGAGATAAGTGAAAATTTTAGTCTTTCTCGCTTCCAAGAAGTTTCCTCCCTATCTCGTCGTAAATATCTTGCGATATAACTTTTGAAAACACTCGTCCGAGCATTTTTTTATTTATAAGTTTTTCGACGCATTTAGGATCGGCGCAAACGTACGCACCCCTGCCGTCGGCTTTCCCCGTGTTATCGTAAAAGACGCGGTCGCTTTTATCGCAGACTATCCGTCTTAACTCGTTTTTAGGGAATTCTTTCCTGCAACATATACAGGTTCTTATCGGAATTCTTTTCTCTGCCATATACCCGTTATTTACTAGTTTTTTTGAGGCAATTGTCGATTATTCTTCGATTAAATCTCCGTCTGCTTCCGCTTCGGCTTCCGCAAGCATTGCCGCTTCGTCTTCTTTCGCTGCTCTGCTTTCGCTTCTTACGTCGATTTTCCAGCCCGTAAGTCTTGCGGCAAGACGAGCGTTCTGACCGTCTTTACCTATGGCAAGCGATAATTTATCGTCGGGAACTACGACTCTCGCAGCCTTTTCGCCTTCGTTTGCGCTGACTTTAAGAACTTTGGCGGGAGAAAGAGCCTTCGCGATATATTCGAGCGGATCTTCACTCCAAGCGATGATGTCGATTTTTTCGCCGTTGAGTTCTCTTACGACTTCGTTTACTCTCGACCCTTTATTACCAACGCACGCGCCTACCGCGTCTACGTTGGGATCATTGCTGTAAATGGCAATTTTCGTCCTTTGACCGGGCTCGCGCGAAATACCTTTGACTTCGACTATGCCCGCCTCGATTTCGGGTACTACGTTTTCGAAAAGTTTTTTAACGAGACCCGTAGAAGTTCTCGAAACGAGAATCTGCGCGTTTCTGCCGGCCGTTCTCACTTTTTTGACGTAGACCATAAGTTTATCGTTTACTTTATATTCTTCGCCCGGAACCTGATCTTGCGGGAGCATTACCGCTTCGATTTCGCCGGCGCCGATTTCGACGTAAACGTTTTTATCTTCTACTCTTCTTATGGTGCATATCTTCGCTTCGTTTTCTTTATCTTCAAATTCCGCGAGAGTAAGATCTCTTTCGGTTTCGCGAAGTTTCTGAAGAACGACTTGCTTTGCGGTCTGCGCGGCGATACGACCGAATTCCTTGGGGATAAATTCGAGCCTTACTTCGTCGCCGACTTTATAAGTCTTTTTAATCAGTTTTGCGTCTTCGAGCGAGATTTCTTTATCGGGATCAGTTACTTCTTCGACGACCGTTTTAACGGCAAAGAATTTTACGGATTTTTTCTCCTGATTGATATCGAGTACAATGTCGCTCGAATCGCCCGTATGCTTTTTATACGCGAAAACGAGCGCGTTTTTAAGCGTTTCGAGCAAAATTTCCGGCTTGATGCCTTTCTGGGCTTCGAGATCTTCTATTGCCTGAAAGAAATCCTTGTTGATCATTGATGTTCTCCTTATTTTCTACGCGCAAACAATCTTCTTCGCGCGGAATTTTTAATCGAATTTTATTAAGCGATTGATTTTCGCAATTTTATTCAAAGGTACGGTTTGCCGTATTCCGTCGATTACGACGTAGACGTTTTTACCGTCGTAACCGTCCAATACGCATTCGAAATTCTTTTTGCCTTTCATCGGCGCAAAGAGTTTCAGTTCGACTTCTTCGCCGACGTTCTTTTCGTAATCTCTGTCGGTCTTGAAAGGCCTGTCAAGCCCGGGACTCGAAACGTTGAGCGTGTACGACGCGCCGAACGACGGATCGAACTCGTCGAGAAGAGAATCTATGGCGTTATGGAATTTTTCGCAAGTGTCCAAATCCACTCCGTTATCGGTGTCGATATAAACGGTAAGCGACGGATTTTTTGAAATTTTCGTTTCGACTTCGACTATTTCGATACCGAGATTATCGGCAGTAGGAAGAAGAAAATCTCTTATTTCCGATTCGGGCTTAAACTTCATAACTCCTCCTTATAAAAATTTGAGAGTGGCCAGCCACTCTCAAATCCAATTAAGTATTATTAAGCGTATACATAATACCATATTATTCCTGCGATTGCAAGCGTTTTAATCGCCGTCGGGTAAACTTTTTTGAGTTTCGGCAAGTTTTATAAGCATTTTCGCCGTCGCTTGAGCGTCGGACAAGGCTCTGTGGTGCAAAAACTCGATTCCGTAGTAATCGCAGACGGTGTTAAGTTTATGGTTTTTAAGAGCAGGCAGAACGGATTTAGACAAAGCGTAAGTATCTATTCCCGGATTCGTAAATACGTAGCCCTCTTTCGACGCAAGGAATTTTATAAATTTATAGTCGAATTCTATGTTATGAGCAACGAAAGTATACCCGTCGCAATATTTATAAAAGTCCGCGATTACGTCTTTGAATACGGGCGAGTCTTTTACCATTTCGTCGTCTATGCCCGTTATACGCGTAATTTCTTCGCTTATTTCGCGTTCGGGATTTATAAGAGTCTGAAATTTATCGATAATCTTACCGTCTTCTATTCTTACTGCGCCGATTTCGGTTATCTTATCGCCCGTAAGGAACGAAAGCCCGGTCGTTTCTATATCCACTACCACGAATTTTCTGCCGATAAGGCAAGGCTCTACGGGTTTTTCGACGGCGAATAAATTCGCCTGACTTACGTCTTCTATCGACGACGGATAAACAAGCGAATAGTCCTGCGGAACGGGTTTACCTTTTCTTTCGACAGGTTTGAAATCCGACGGAAAAATACAAAACGATAAATCGCGGATGATATAACTCGGACTGCCGTTGAAGGTAGTCAAATCCCCCCGCGTTAAAATTTGCGTTCCGACGTTGATTTTGTCGATTTTTTTCTCTTTTTCTTTGGTTAAAAATACCTTACCCTGAATTTTAGCCGTAGTATCGCTGAATTCGAATACGTAAAAAGTCTTACCTTTTTTTGATTCTTTTTGCGTTATCGACGAGACCGTACCGGCAAAAGAGACATCGCCCGAAACGAGTTCGGCGTCAGCCATATATATAGCCGTACCTTCGATATCTTCGCCCCACAACTTAACGGGGTCGGCAACGTGCAGAGAACGCACGCTTATGGCGGCGAAATCGGCTGCGTTCGTCTTAACTTTCATCACGTCAAGATCGACTTCGGCTCTGCCCTTCGTCTCGATTACGCCCGAAAACTTTCCGCAATAAATTTCGGAAAGATAGCCGTCTATCGCTTCGGTTACCTTATTGTTCACGAAATAATCGTAGGCGTCGTCGTGAACTTTTATCGTATATCTGCACGCGTCGCCGTCGTTTTGAGCGATCACGTCGTCTTTATCGACGGAGTGAGCCGCCGCCTTATATTCTTTTTCTAAAAATTCAAGCACCGATTTTGCAACAAGTTCGCCGTCGGCAAGGATTTTCGACACCGTTACTTCGCCGACTATAAACCCATGCGGTAACGACTTTTCCACTGCCTTACGAACGAGGTCGCATACGACGTCGGGAACCGCTTTATCGCATATAACTTCCGCGTCTACCGCCCTGTCGGTTTTATGTACGGTCAACTTCTTTATTTTAGCGTTTTTAAGACTTTCGTCTATCACGCGTATTTCGTTTTCAAGCGTTGACAAGTTCTTCTATTTCCTTTATAAATTCTTCTTCTACGTTACTGAAAGGCACTTTTTTATATACTTCGCCTTTTTTGAAAAATACGCAATATCCGCTGCCGCCCGCGACGCCGATGTCGCAATCTTTCGCCTCTCCCGGTCCGTTCACCACGCAACCCATTACCGCTATTTTAATCGGTTTACGCACGTTCGCCGTGAGTTTTTCGATTTTTTCGGCAAGAGAAATACTGTCGTATTCCGTTCTTCCGCAGGTCGGGCAAGATATTATCTCCGCGTAGTCGTTATCCAAGCCCACGCTTCTCAATATCCTTTTTGCGGCAAAAATTTCTTCTTTCGGGTCGGCAGTAAGCGACACGCGGATCGTATCGCCGATACCTTCGAGTAAGAGCGATCCTATGCCTATCGCGCTTTTTACCGTTCCGCTCGATATCGTACCCGCTTCCGTTACGCCGACATGCAGCGGATAGTCCGTTTTTCGGCTCAGATATTCGTAAGTTTTTTTAGTAAGTAAAACGGAAGAAGCCTTTGCCGAAACGACGATATTATCGACTCCGTACTTTTCTAAAATCGCAACGTTTTTAAGCGCGCTTTCGGCAAGCGATATCTCGTTTTTACCGTACTTTTCGAGAAGCGATTTTTCGACGCTGCCCGAATTCGAACCCACTCTTACCGCTACGCCCGAAGATTTAAGGGCTTTTGCTACTTCTTCGACGTTCTTTTCCGAGCCGATATTCCCCGGGTTTATCCTTATTTTATCCACGCCCGCGTCTATCGCGGAAAGCGCGTAACGGTAGTTGAAATGTATATCGGCGACGAGCGGAATATTTACGCCAAGTTTTATCGTTTTCAACGCTTTTAAGTCGTCGTCGTCTTTTACCGAAACTCTTATTATATCGCAGCCTATATTTTCGAGGTCGATAATTTGCCGTATCACTTCGTCCGCTTTCGACGTTTTTATATTGCACATAGACTGAACGGCGATTTTATTTCCGCCGCCTATCGTCAAATTGCCTATACGAGCGATTTTACTCATTTCTTGTTCCCCGAATTCATTTCGTAGATGATACGCAGCCCGTTAAGAGTAAGCGTGGCGTCGAAAACGTCTATGCATTCGGTTTCGTCATAAATAAACTTACCCAGTCCTCCCGTAGCGATAACTTTCGCGTCGACGCGCTTCAACTCTTCTTTTATCTTGTTTACGATATTGCCTACAAGCCCCGAAAATCCGTATAAAACGCCCGCCTGCATACAGTTTACGGTGTTTTTTGCGATGATTGACGGCGGTTTTTCAAGTTCTATATTCGGCAGATTTGCAGTTCCGCCGACGAGAGAATCGAGCGAGCCTTTAATGCCGGGAGCGATAACTACGCCTATAAGTTCGCCTTTTTCCGAAATAATATCAAACGTCGTAGCCGTTCCGAAATCTATACATATTATAGGCGTACCTATACCGTAACGGTTTATCGCGCTTACGCTGTCTACTATTATGTCCGCGCCGACTTCACGCGAATTGTCCGCCTTTATATTAAGTCCCGTTTTTACGCCGGGACCGACCACCAACGGAGAATGTCCGAGATAGTCTCTGCACATATGCTCCATGGTGTAGTTAAGCGAAGGAATAACCGACGACATTACCACTCCGTTTATGTCTTCCTTTTCTATCCCCGCAGACTTTAATAAATCTCTGACGATAACGCCGTATTCGTCGCTCGTCGCGTTTCTCTGCGACGTAACGCGGAAAGTCGCTTTCAGTTCCTTTCCGTCGAAAATAGCGTATTTTATATTGCTGTTGCCTATATCTATACAAAAAATCATACTTTTCTGACCGCCCTGATTACTCTGCAAACCGATGGCGCGAGTACCATATTCAACGCAAATTCTATTAAAAAATTAACGCCCGCGCACAAAATAAATAAAAAATAAACGACGCTCGCGTTCTTCGCGACAGCCAGGGCATTTATAGAGTCGTACATCGTAAGCGCGCCTAAAATGAATATACCCGTGTTTACGATCGGCGCAACCGCAGCCGCAACGAAAACCGCGGCGAGTTCGCTTTTGCTTTTTATAAATTTATACGCAAGTCCCGATAAAAATCCCGCGGCAATCGCTTTGATAAAGCACGTAAGCGCGGTCAGAAACGGGTGTTCGGTAAACAATACCTGTGTAAACGGATCCAAGCCGACTATGCCCATAATATAAGTTACCGCTCCGAAAACGAAACCTAAAAATGCGCCGTAAAGCGGACCTAAAACGATCGCCCCTACGACAATCGGTATAAGAACGAAAGATAATCTGACCGCGCCGATCGCAAAATAACTTCCGAAAATCTGCAATACGATCACGAGCGCCGTGAGCATTGCGAGCGCGGCTAATTTTTTAGCCGAAAAAAACTTCTCTTTTTCCATGTTGACTCCTATCGGATTTCAATTAAGAATATCCGTAAAAAAATAGTATGTAATTACTTGGTCGAACCCTTGAAAGGTGCTCGCCGTTTATTATTATACTTAAAATAAATTATTTTTACAAGTAAAAACCCGTCATTCACAAAATTTAAGTTTATCGATTATAATGATACTGATAGCGAAAATATTTCGCCGCTATCTTATTCTACGAGGAGGAATGTTTTTATGACGTTTTGCAATCATTGCGGCAAACCCGTCCCGGACAATGCGGCGTTCTGTCCGGGCTGCGG
>USOJ01000068.1 GCA_900556195.1 uncultured Eubacteriales bacterium | reverse complement strand
TCATAAGTTGGTTCTGAACGTTGGAAACGTTGACCGCCGCTTCGCCGCTTATGCCTTCGAGTTTTATTTTAAGCGATAATTCGGACGAATCCGTAACGCCGCTTACGGGAAGCGTAACCGTCTGCCCCGAACAGGCGTAAACGAACGCTCCGTTTTCGATATCGAAAGAAAGTTCGCGGCTCGTATCGCCGAAGATATTTTCGCGAAGAGTTTTCGCTTCTCCGCCGTTTATCGAAACGTAACTTTGCGCGCCGACCTTGTAAAATCTTATAACGTCGGCTTTGCCGCTTTTCTTATCGGTAAGTATCACGCTGTACGCCGAGATATTCGCCTTATCGGCGGGTATCGTCCATGAAAGCGAGAATACGGAGTACGCGAGCGGATTGATAAACGTAAGGTCGTTGTCGCCTAAGCGAACGTTCGACGTAAACCCGATATACGAGTAATCTTTATCAGCCGTAAAATCGCCGACGAAGTATTTCGCAAGGTCGATATCCGAGCCGTAACCCGTGTCTATAATCTTTATTTCGTCGCTTAAAATTTCGGCGGTTTCGGCAACGTACTTAAATTGCACGGTCGAATTCCCGCTTATCGTAAACGAATCGGGGTCGGTAACTTTTACGAAGTTTCCGCCGTCGAAAGAAGCGTAAATTTCGTGGTCGCAGAGTTTCGGCTCTTTGCCCCTGAATTCGTAGGCTTTAGCGACGGGCAAAGTGTACGCAAGACCTTTTATATAATAGTCGCTGAAAATCGGTTCGGTAACGAACGCCTTTTCTTCGTTCGCCAAACAATTAACCGTATACGAATAGTCGTAAGTTTTGAGTTTATCTTTATATACGTATCTTATTACGTATTCGCCGACGGCGGTCGGAATAAACGAGCCGTCTTCCACGTTAAAGGTTTTATCGCCGCATTCGGCGGTTACTTCTACCGACACTTCGCCGTTAAGGCTTTCCGCGACGTATTCGGGAAGTTCCGCCCTTACGCCCGCTTTCATTTCGTCCATTTTTTCTACCGTTAAAGAAGCGGGGGCTTTCGCTACCGCGTTTACGCTTACGGTTGCCTTGCCGACGTTGCCGAACGCGTCTTTCGCAGTGTATTCGACCACGTATCTGCCGACCGTTTCCGGGATAAAACGATTATTTTTTACGAGCACCGAACTTTGCATATTCGAGCCGTAGTTGAAATAAACTTTCTTCGTTATATCGCCGACTAAATTCGGGTCGTAAGCCGTTGCGGAAAGCAATTCGAACTCGTCTCCTACCTTTACGAAATACTCGCCGTCTTTATCGATTACGACCGTGGGCGCGATATCGTCTTCGTATCTGCCGTCGACGAGTTGCTCGCCCGTATAATCGCCGATCGCTTCGATATGGAAAGTCGTCGAAGCGGTATAATTTTCGTTGGCGGTAAGCGAAAGATAAACTTCGCCCGTCGTAAAGCCGGGGAATATTGCTCCGCCGCTGACTTCTTCGTTATAAAGTTGGTTTATAAGGTGTCCGCCCGCTTTTTGTCCGCCCGCGTTATACCAGTTATAATATATATCGCCGCTTTCGGCGTTTATACTCCATGAAATTGCCTTTTTGTCGGCAGAACCGGTAACGGACATACCGAAGTCGCCGACGTATACGCCGTAAGGCGTTCCGTCTATGACGATCTCTTTTTTACCGAATTTCGGCGGGCATTTTTCGTAAAGACCGAATTCGCCCTGCCCCGTGGCGCGGGTTCTCGCGTACGCGCCTTCGCCGTTAAGCGTGGATATATAGTTGACGAAAGTAACCGAAATGCTCGGATCGTAGCAATCGGTAAGCGTAACTTCGACGAGCCCCGCTTCGTAAACGACGTTTCTCGCCTGCAAAGTTCCGTTATTTATCGCCGTTTTATTGTTGTTGTTCCACGCCGAGTCGCCCTTCGCCTGTATCGCAGTGGAATACATGGTGATAACGTCCGTCAGGTTGCCGCCCGACAAGTCGATCGGCGAAGCGAACGTGAATTTGTCGCCCGCGGCAAGGGTAAGTTTAAGCCCTTTACCGCCGAAGCGATTGGCGGTAAGCCCGTCGGCGTACTCAACTTTGGAAGCGGTAGAGCCTACGCTCCACTTCTTTTCGGTAACGACGAAGGATTTTTTAGCCGAATATCTCTTTCCGTTTTCGGTAAGAGAATAGATTGCGAAATACTCGCCCGTTTCGACGAGTTCCGTCTTTTTACCCGAAAGAAGTTTACCGTCGGGCGTGAGCGTGGCTTCGTAGTTACCCGTTTTTACCTGCCCGTCGGCAAGTTTTATCTCCGCCGTAGCGGGAATTTCTATTTCGTCGCCGACGAAGTAGTAATCGTTTATTTCCGCGGTTTCGACCGTCGCCGTTTCGGCGCGCGCGATCTTCGGCGAAGTTAAAGCCGCCGCCGAAACCGACACGCCCAGAAGCGCGACGGCAAGCGTAAGACCCGCGATTTTAGCCATGTGTTTTTTCGTCATAGTTTGCCCCTTTATTTTATTCTTTTATTCCTCCGAGCGTCATGCTTCCCATAAGTTTATTCTGAAGCGCAAGGAACAGAATAATCGTGGGAACGGCGAGTATCATACACGCCGATATGATGAGCGGAGTGGTTACGGGAACGTCCGAAGTCGTTTCGGGCGTGTTGTTGGTCGAAAGAAGGTAAATGTAGTACGCGAGCGTCTGGTGCGTCGGCATATACAATTCTATCGACGAGAAATCGTTCCAGAAGAAGATGAACTTGATAAGGAATACCGAAGCGATCATCTTCGCCGCAAGCGGAAGATAAATTCTTACCATTACGACGAGTTGCGACGCGCCGTCGATTTCCGCGGCTTCGCTGTAAGTGTCGGGCATCCCTTTGAAGAGTTCGTAGAAAACGAGGAAGTACATACCCGTAAAACTGCAACGCTGGATAAAGTTGCCGTACCAGGTATCGTAAAGCCCTAAATTTCTTAAAAGTATAAGTTCGGACGGGTACGCGCCTATTATCGGCAACGTCATTACGACGAGTACGACCATATAAACTACTTTACTGAACTTATAGGCGTACTTCGCGCACATATACGCCATTATCGCGGGTATTATCGCCTGCAAAAAGCCGTTGCCCGCGGCGTATAAAACCGAACTCGAAAAAAGCGTAAAGAAAGACTGCTGACGAGTGTGCGACACGAGTTTAGAGCCTTGATAGAAACTCGTTTCCGCGACGTATCTGAACTGACTTATTACGTCTTTGTAGTTTTTGAACTGAACGAGATATTTATAACTGCTTCTCGGGTCGTCTTTACCCTTCCACGGGGCGTTGATCTTCGGCAAACCGAGTACGTTCATCGCGAAATCGTCCTGCGATTTGAACGAACTTAAAAGTCCCCAGCAAAGCATAAATATCATAGAGAGCATATACGCGATTAACACCGCGCACACCACGCCGATAACGATTTTTACCGCCGTTCCGCTTATTTTCTGTCTTTTTTTTACGGTTACGTTTTTCATGTCTACGCCCCCTTTACGATAACGACGGTCCGAGTTTTTCCATGACCTTTCTCGTTACGAGAACTATGGGCAACGTAATAACCGTAAGTAAAAGACCGAGCGCGGACAACTGCGAATAAGTTACGTTGTTCGTCATCGGGTTGTAGCGTAAGTTGTTCGGGTCAAGACTCTTTATAAACAGGAAATAGCCGAAACTCGACAGATCGCCCGCGCTTATCGAGAAGAACGCGAACAAATTGAGTTGGTGCGTGAATATGCCCGTAAGCGAAATGACGACGAAGGTCGTAAAAGTGGACCATATCATCGGGAGCGTAACGTACCAGAATTCCTGAAAGAGATTCGCTCCGTCGAGAGAAGCCGCTTCCACGATCGATTCGTCTATACCGCTCATCGTGCCGGTAAACATCATTACGTTTACTCCGAACGATATCCATATATTGTAAAAGAGTATGGTCGCCATTCTGACGCTTTGCGGCGCGTCGATATCCAGAAGCCCCTTTTCGGCGTGGAAAATCGCCTTGTAAACGTCGCCTGCCATATACTTGAAGAGCGTAACGAAAATTATGCTTGAAATAATCTGCGGCATAAAGAGCATTACCTTGAAAGCCTTCGACATGAAGAACTTCTTGTATATGTAAAATGAGAATATAAGCGCGAGCGGCAAGCCGATAAACAGTTCGCACGCTATCATTTTAAGGGAGTTAAAAACCATTTTCTGACTCGAAAACAGGGTCTTGAACGCCGCTTTGAAGTTCTCGAAAGCGGCGAACGTCTTAACGTAACCCGTTCCGCCGCCCGCGGGAAGGTCGTAACGCTGAAACGCGACTATTATCGAGTTGAAATTGACGTACAGATAAAATATGCAGAACTGCGCTATCGGCAACGCCACGACGGCTATATAGAAGAGTAATCTCTTCGTCTTTTTGGTCATACCCTTGTTACGGGTCGTTTGTAAAGCCGATTCCATTTTAATTATTGCCCTTGATTACCCAGGTAGAGTGATTGAATTTGGTCGCGTTGAATATTTCCTGCGAGGTCTTGCCCGCATAGATCGCAGCAAGGTAACTCGTATATTCCGAACCTATGATCGGATGCATCACGGGCGACGAGAAGTGAATTTTAAGCGCGCTTAAATTAGACTTGATTTCCTGTACGGAAGATCCGTAGTAAAGAATATCCGACTTTCTCGAAAGGTTATACACGTCGCGCTGATAGCCCGAAAGCCTATTGAGTTCGGAAGAATCGAGTTCGTATTCGACGGGTCTGGTTATTCCGGTGCAAGCAGTGAATTTACGAAGTTCTTCGTCGCTATAAAGGAATTTCAAAAATTCTTTGCACGCTTCGACGAGTTGCGTATTGTTTTTGATGTTCGCGTTGATATACGCGTAAGCGATACCGTTATCGAGAAGCGTCGTTTTATCCGCTTCTTCGTCGGCAGCCTTTTCGGTTACCGAACCGTTTACCTTAACGGGAAGACGCGTGAAGCGAACTTCGCGGGGAATTCCGTCCATAAGGTAGTCGTAAGTCGTAAAGTTCTTCGCGTCGACCGATTCGTTATACCAGTACGAACCGTCGATAAGGAAGGCTCTCGATTTATATTGCGCTCCGTCCATCGAACCTTCGATAAAGAGTTTCTGCGCCTGAATATGCGATACGCTCGTATTCGTCGCTTCTTCCGCTAAAAAGCCCTCTTTTTTCATTATTTCGACGAACGCAGTAGCGTAATATCTTGCCGCCGATTCGAACGCGAGATAACCCTTAGACGGAGTTACCTTTTTGACTTCCGTTATAGGTTTTTTGATATAGTCAATACCCTGAAAGAGATTTTCGCTCGAAAAGCCCGTAACGACTTCGACGTCGTCGCCGAGCGAATATACGGTTTTGAGTTCGTCGTAACCCGCAAGCGAAGCCCATAGCCCTTCGACGAGGTAGTTGCTGTTATACAAAATAGCGCCGCTTACCGTAAACGCCGCAATCTTCGCGTCATCTTTGATTTTCTGACTAAGTACGATGAGTTCTTCAAGCGAAGACGGAAGTCCGTCGTCTTCGGTACCCGTCTTACCGTCTGGTCCGCACGACTTGTTCGCCGCCGTCTTCGTTATCGTAATCGAGCCGTATTTATTATTGACTACAGACCCCTGCCCTTCTTTCGCTATATACCAGCCGTATTTATCGAAAGCGTCTTTATCGTAGATAAGACCGGGGAACCATTCGTAATGGGGAAGCGCGTAATAATGTCCGTCGCCGCCTTTAAGCCCCTCTCTCGCGCCGGCATAAATTCGGCTTTCAAGCGTCTTACCGTTCGCGTCCTTTTCGGCCATAAGGTCGTCGAGTTGAATAATGCTTCCGCTTTGAGCGAGTTCGTAAACGTCGGAATAGCGTTCGTCGAAAATTATCTGATAACCCGAGGACGAAAGCGTTTTGCTGTTCGGTTGAGTTCCCGATATGCTTATATAAACGCCCTCTTTGCCCGTTTCGAACGACTTGGTTTTATTTTCGTTCTGGAATCTTTCCGCCGCTTCGTCGAGCCATTTCCTGCCGATACCGCCGGGGAAGTTCTGTACTTTGATAACGGTTGCGTTTTTCGCCCAATCGGGGAGTTTTTCGCCCGAGTCGTTATTTTTCTTCCCGCCGCAGGCAGCAGCGCCGAACAAGGTCGCGCCGCATAAAAGCAGCGCTGCTAATTTTTTGAATTTCATTTTTTTCCTCCTGTCAAGGGGATTCTCTCGTCGTCCGACGAGAGAAAGGGTACCCTTTGCTTTTTTATTTCGTTTTGAGTTTATTTTTTACGCAGCCGCAGCGGTTTTTTTACCGTTAAATCGACTCCGCAGTAATCCACCCTTCCGGGAGATGTGTCGCTTACTGCTAT